>PHBE01000016.1 GCA_002841885.1 Deltaproteobacteria bacterium HGW-Deltaproteobacteria-18 | reverse complement strand
GGCCCTCAACGCCACCATCGAGGCGGCCAGGGCCGGTGAAGCCGGGCGCGGGTTTGCGGTTGTAGCCAACGAGATCAAGGAACTGGCCATGCAGACCGCTCGCGCAACAGAGGAAATCCGGGGCAAGATCCAGGGCATCCAGGGCGCGACTGGGGTCACGGTTTCGGAAATCCAGCAGGTCAGCCAGGTCATCAACGAAGTGGACTCCATCGTCGGCACCATCGCGGCCGCCGTCGAGGAGCAGTCCGTCACGACCCGTGACATCGCCGACAATGTCGGTCAGGCCTCCCAGGGCGTGCAGGAAGTGAACGAGAACGTGTCCCAGGCCGAGGCCGTGACCCGTAACATCGCCAAGGAAGTTTCTTCCGTGAACGAAGCCTCCGGCGCCATCGCCCAGTCGGCCGAGGCGGTGCAGGCCAGTTCCGAAAGTCTGAGCGGACTTGCCCGCGACCTCAATGCCATGGTCGGCAAATTCAGGATCTGAGCCTTTCACCAGCGTGGATCAGTGCGCGCAGCCATCAACGACGAAGCCCGGCCAAAAGCCGGGCTTCGTCGTTGATGGGCCGGAAGACCGCCTCCGAAACGAAAAAAGGCGACTGGCTACAAAGCAAAATCCCTGATTCTTACTGCTGAGAACATCGTTCGAACTTGAACTCAAAAAGAATTGCTGGAACCGGGTGCCAAGAGTCCTTCACGGATGCGCAGGGAAAAGTCCGGATCATCACCCAGTGCCTTGGCACGCGCATTGATGAGACTGAGCCTCCGCAGGTCGGCAAAGGGGACGCGGGTATCCAGCATGCCGCGCTCGTAGGCCATCTCGTCCACAAACCCATTGACGAGGATGCGCCAGTCAATGCGGGCATCGCGGGTATAGGTCAGCGCATGCGCGCGGATATTTGTCGTGCAATTGCTGAAAAGAGCGTTGTACCACTGCGGATTTTCATAAAGCTCGTTTATCTTTTTGAGATATTGCAGAAAAACAGGACAGGCAACGTCCTGGTTGAAAGCCAGCCGATACAGATACACGTCCTCATTGCGAAAATTGGTGCGCAGACGGACCAGATCGCGCTCGTCGCCCAGTACATAAATCAGTTCGTACTGCCGAAAGAATCCGCGCAACGCCGAATACTCCTCGTCAACTGTCTTGCGGGTCTCGATGGAGACGCAGACAAAGTCGTCATCCCCGAATTGAAAGCTGAGCATGGTGTGGGCAATGAGCGGCGAACCCCAGTAAACCAGAAAAAGATCCACGGCCTTGAGCTGTGAGAGGCGCACCGTCTTGTCATAATGGTTGACGCCATACCGGGTTTCGGAACTGTATTCGCAATTGCGGATATTACGCAGAGTGATCAGGTCGCCATTGATTTCTGCACGCGGCAGGATGGCGACATCGGGCTGCCAGTCCCTGGTGTTCGACGGTTCAAGGGCAAACCACCAGACCAGAATCAGGGAAAACACGAGACCGAAAACGGTCAGGCGCATCCTCTGCCCACGCAGCATGAGGGACCCCAGCAGCAGTGCCCCTGCCGCCGCTGCGGCTGGAATACGCCAGAACTGCGGCAGATCGCCGTAATAAACGGCCAGAACACTCCACAGGACAGCCCCCAGCAGCAAGGCATAGAGCAGCGCCAGGGCGCCAATGCGGGCAAGTTTTCGCATGAATATCATTTCCGTTTCAGCGCGCACGTGGTGAGCAGCTGCCTGCATGTTGACCGGACCCGAGCAAAATCCCCTGTCAGGGCTAGTGCCCATGCCCCGGGATCAGGCAACAAGCGGTGAAAGCAGCCCGTCCCTGGCCAGCAACTCCTCAAAATCCTGGGCGGGGACAGGTCGGCTGGCAAGATAGCCTTGCAGCACTATGGGCCCCATGGAAGCCAGCAGACTGCGTTGCGCCTGGGTTTCCACGCCTTCGGCAACCAGCCTCAGATTCAGGGTCCGTGCCATGGACACGATGGCCGCGACAATGGCCCTGCTGTCGGGATCATCGGTGATGTCCTTCACGAAGGAGCGATCGATCTTGAGTCCGTCGATGGGCAGGCGCTTCAGATAGGAAAGGGAGGAATACCCAGTCCCGAAGTCGTCGAGAAAAAAGGTTCCCCCGGCTTCTCGCAGATTGAGCAACGTCGACTCGGCCTTGCCCACGTCGCCCATGAGCATGGACTCCGTAATTTCGAAATACAGTTTTCCAGGGTGCAGTTCAGTAAGCAGCAGAACCTCGCGCAGGGTCATGGCCAAATCCGACCCGGAGAATTGCCGCGAGGATATGTTCACCGACATGGTCAGGTCGTGCCCTGCGTCCTGCCAGAGCTTGGCTTGACGCGCGGCTGTGCGCAGCACCCAGTCGCCAAGGGGCAGAATGAGCCCGGAATCCTCGGCCAGGGGAATGAACTCCGCCGGAGAAATGAGCGTGCCGTCGCTGCGCCAGCGGATGAGCGCCTCGGCCCCGAGAATCTTGCCGCTCTGGATATGCACCAACGGCTGGTAGAAAAGCTCGAACTCATCTGCCTCGATGGCCTTGCGCAGCTTGTATTCCATGGAAATGCGCCGATGCGCGGCCACATCCATTTCCGGGGTGAAATACTGATAGTTGTTGCGCCCCATGCTTTTGGCCCGGTACATGGCCATGTCCGCGTTCTTGATCAGTTTCGCGCCCTCGATCCCGTCATCGGGGGCGATGGTAAGACCGACGCTGGCCGTCACGAAATACTCGACATCCCCATGGTGAAACGGTGCCTTCAATGCTTCGAGCATTCGGTTCGCAATGTGGCTGGCAGCATCCACCGACTCAATCTCGGGCAGCAGAATCAGGAATTCATCCCCGCCCAATCGGGCCAGGGTGTCCCCGCTGCGCAAGAGTTTTTCAAGACGGCGGGAGAGTTCCACCAGCAACTGATCGCCGACACCGTGCCCCAAGCCGTCGTTGATGGTCTTGAAATTATCGAGATCGAAAAAGAGAAGTGCGAGCTTGCCGTCGCTGCGCGCGAGTTGAGCCAACGCCATGCGAAGGCGGTCGCCCAGCAGGATGCGGTTGGGAAGACCGGTCAGGGCGTCGTGCTGCGCCTGGTATTCCAGGGCGTCCTGCTGACGTTTGAGTTCTGTTATGTCATGGAAAATCGAGACATAGTTGGTGATCTCGCCCGCTTCGTTCCTGATCGCGCTTATGGTCAGCCATTCGGGATAGGACTCGCCGTTCTTGCGACGGTTCCAGATTTCACCGGCCCAGTGCCCCTCCTCCACGAGTTTGGCCCACATTTCCTTATAAAAATGCTGCGGGTGCCGATCGGATTTGAGAATACGCGGATTATCGCCCACGACCTCTTGAGAACTGTACCCGGTGATGATGCTGAAGCCCGGGTTGACCTGTTGAATAGTCCCTTTGGCGTCGGTGACCACGATTCCCTCGACGGTGTTCTCGAAAACCTTGGCGGCCAGCATCAGATTTTCCTCGGCCTTCTTGCGCATGGTTATATCGCGGACCACTGCCAGGTAGAACTCCGGAAACTCTCCCTTGCCCCACAGGGGGGATATGGTCGCCTGCCCCCAGAAAACCGTCCCATCCTTGCGCACATAGCGTTTCTCCAGGGTGATTTCCTTGTGCGTCTTCGTGACCAGGGTCTGCATTGCGTCCTCGGATAACTGCCAGTCGTCGGGATATACGAGGTCGTACGGGCTGAGATGGCCAAGCTCCGAGGCAGAATATCCCATCAGGTCGGAAAATTTCTGGTTTACCTTGATGAATCGTTGCGAAACGCCCTCGAACTGAGCCACTCCAACGCTGGCCATCTCGAAAAAGGCCCTGAAACTGCGCTCACTGGCGGACAAGGCGGCGGTACGCTCGCGCACCTGCCTGCTGAGCCGTGCATTGAAAACGAAAAGCAGGGCCGTGATGGCTGTTCCGACCAACAGGATGACTCCCAGCACAACCAGGGTCATGCGGATGGCTCGATCCTTTCCGGCCAGCAGATTGTTCTTGAATTCCGGATAGAGAAATCCAGCCAGGTCGTAACCCGGCCTCATCATCCCCAGTTTGACATAAATTCCGGCAATGTGCCGCCAGCGCTCGGGGTTCATGTGGCCGATCTCGACAAAATCCGGACGGATCAGCCTGCGCATGGTCTTGGCTTCGAAAAGAAGATGCTCCATCGAAAGATCCGAGGAATACCCGGCACGAATGAGATTGGCCATTTCCTCCGGGTTTCCCATGGCGTACAGCCAGCCACGCTGCACGGCGCGTAAAAAGGCATCGACCTGTTCCGGATGCCTTTTTACCTGATCTTCAGTCGCGACCAGGCAGTCTCCGTAGAAATCCACTCCGTAATTGATGGGCCTGATGAACGCGGCGGGAACACCGCGCTCCTGCATCTGATAGGGCTCGCTGGTCAGGTAGGCACTCATGGCGTCAATCCGCCCGGTCACAAGATCATCGGTATCCCAGGAATGGGGCACCACGGTCACGCTCTCAAGGGGAACGCCCTCGCTGACGAGCATGGCCAGACATTCCGGATCCATTGCGGAGGTCATCATGATACGCTTGCCGCGCAGGTCGTGCGGAGAATCGAGATGTGCATCTTTGAGTGTCATCATGACATTGGGCGAGTGCTGAAAAATTGCGGCCAAGGCGACCAGGGGCCTGCCCTCCTGACGCTTGATGAGAATCGCCGGGGAATCAACTGCATAATCCGCCTCTCCCGAGACCAGGCTGGCGGAAGGATCAAGGCCAGGCGCGCCCTCAAGCAACTCCACCTGCAAGCCTTCGTCCTCGAAATACCCTTGGTCAACGGCTGCGTAGTACCCGGCAAACTGAAACTGGTGCCGCCATTTGAGCTGCAAGCGAACCTTTTGGACTGATTTGTCGGCGGCGAAAGCGTTTTTGCAAGGCCCAAGAAGACCGATCATGGCCCAAAACAAAAAAAATGGCAGGACAACTGAAAAAAATCCCCTTGCGGCCCGGGACAAAAGACAAGCAGGACAGGAGTGTTTACGCATGAAGCAAAACCTAACATTCCGACACGAAGGGTCAAGAACAAACACGTTCCTCCTCCCCCTGCGGAGGAGCAATTTCCTGATGACCGCCGCAAACTTCCCGTGTAGGCGAGGCCTGACGCTTTTCACCGAGGATTCGACATGACCAACAACGACATTCTGCGCCGATTGCGCTATGCATTGAACCTGGACAACGCCGGCGTCATCCGGCTCTTCACTCTGGGCGGACACGGATTGAGCCAGAAAGATCTCGACCTGCTGCTCAAAAAGGACGACGAGCCGGGTTTCGTGGATTGCCCGGACGTGCTGCTGAGCGCTTTTCTGGACGGGCTGATCACTTCAAGACGCGGCGCACGGGATCTGGCCTCCGAAACGGCCGAAACTCTGAACAACAACCTGATCCTGCGCAAGATCCGCATCGCCCTTGAACTCAAGGACTCGGACATGATCCGTATTCTGGACGCTGGCGGCATGGAGATTTCAAAGTCCGAACTCTCCGCCCTATTCCGCAAACAGGGACATCGCAATTTCGTGTACTGCCGGGATCAGCTCTTGAGAAAATTTTTGAGCGGGCTGGCAAAAATCTCGCGGGAGGAACTCACATGATTGAATTCGGCAAAACAGCGACCCTTAAAGTCATGAAGCTGGTCACAGGCGGCGCCTATCTCGACGGCGAAAACCTGGGCGAGGTCTTCGTGCCAAAGCGCGAGCTTCCGGCTGGCACGGTCGTGGGAGACAGCCTGAGCGTCTTTTTGTACCGGGACTCCGAAACTGTGCTCACGGGCAGCGTGACCAAACCCAAGGCCGAAGTCGGCCAGTGCGCGTTCATGAAGGTCGTGGCCGTGACCAAATCCGGAGTCTTCGTGGACTGGGGCCTGCCCAAAGACCTCTTTGTCCCCACGATCGAACAGTACAAGGCGCTGGAGGAAGGCCGTTCCTACGTCATCCTCGTGTATATAGACGAACGCACCGGCCGTCTGGCGGGCACAGCCAAGCTGCACTCCTACCTGAGCGAAGAAGGAGAAGGATTCAGGCCGGGACAGGAAGTGGACCTGCTCATCAGCGGATTCTCGGAACTCGGCTTCAAGGCAGTGATCAACAACACCCACCTCGGGCTGGTCTTTCGCGACGACGCCCCCGGCGAGTTGCGTTACGGCCAGCGCATGAAAGGCTTCGTCAAGGCCATCCGTCCCGACGGCAAGATCGACCTGTCCCTGTTGCCGCCCGGCATGTCCGGCCTGGACATGCTGGGGGACCGCATCCTGGCCCACCTGGCCGCCTGCGGCGGGACAACCGACCTGACGGACAAGAGCCCGGCCGAACACATCGCCGCCGCCTTCGGGGCCAGCAAGTCCAATTTCAAGAAAGCCCTGGGCCGCCTCTACAAACAAAAAAAAATCAGCATCGAGCCGGACCGGATCGTGCTGCTTTGAGCCTGATTTGAAGACCCATGACCACTGGGGTCAACGTGAAAGAGCCGCGGGAATTTTCCTGCGGCTCTTTCACGTTTTGATGAAGCGAAAATCGCGCTGGCCCGCTAGCCTCGGCGGTCCACCAAATCCCGCAGCGGCAGTGGCAGGAATCCGCGCAATTTCTGAGCAATGGCCTTCTCGTTGCGTTGCCAGATGATGCCCATCCAGATGACGCCAAGCCCAATCAAGGTCAGTACGAAAGGAAAGAGCAGGCTGTCCTTGAAGACGTTCCAGGACAGGTAGCCCAGATAGCCCGCCGCGCCCAGGCCGCCGAAAACGGCAAAAACCCTGCGCCGCAACGCTGCGCCGCAGAAGATAAGCAGCATGTTGATGCAGAAATAGAGGAACTTGTTCAGCTCGCTGTCGGAGCGCATCAGCGAAAGACCGCCCCAGAACGCAGTGACCCCGAAAATGTAAAGCCAGAAGGCGAAGTCTTTTTCACCCCTGGTGCGGATGTCGATCCACAGGGCGACAAGGGTGATGACCACGCCGGACCAGAGCGAAACGAGCTTGCGCAGCTCCCAGGTGACGTCGGCCTGACCGAAGATGAAGGGCGCCAGATCCATGCTCATGTACCACAGCGTCGCAGCCACAGGCATGACCAGAAACGGCAACCGGTAGCGCCAGAGCATGATCGCCCCGGCGGCCAGGGTGCCAAGCTCCATGAAAATCCAGCGCCAGTCGATATAGACATGGTAGTCGCGGTAAACCCGTCCATCGGCCCACCAGCCCATGGCTTCCTGGAAGCCATAGATCGCCAGCGGAGTCAGGGCCACGACAAAGGCAGCGATGATCCCGGCCGGGATGGGCAAGCGGCGCTTGTGCAGAAAATTTTCGGTGAGCAAAAGCCCGGCCAAAGCGTAGACCACGGCAATGCCAAAGAGCCCCCATCCCCCGAACGACTCCCATCCCAGGGTCATGAACAGGCTCATGGCGCCAATGGCCATGAGGCCGCCCAGATAATAGAGGATATGTGTGAAGCGGAAGCCAGGCGTATCCATGGCCGAAGCCTCCAGAAACTCCCACAGCCGCTCCGCCTGTCCGGCGTCAAGAATGCCCTTTTCCACCGCCTGTCGCAGCCTGCTCCTGCCAACGTCCATGCGATCCTCCGGATTTCGCGCTCATGTCCGGACATCGGGCCCGGAATGCATACCCTGTATTACCGGTGGCGCCGACAAGGCAACGGGCAATCGTGATCATGCCGATCGCCCGTCATCACCGTACTCGCTGCGCCGCAATCAGGCACAATAATCCCGACCAAAAAACAATCCGAAAACAAGTGTAGCGTCTCGAAACGCAAAAAAATCGGAATACCCGCATAGCCAGGACAGGCCTTGAGCAGGCCATCGGCCAGGCATAAGTAGCCCCCCTCAGCATTATTAACTCAACATACTTCCAAATCCGCATGCATTAAAAAATTTAAACATTATTTTATTTATAATTATTATATAAATTTAATTATAAATAAGAATTTATAATACTATATATATTTGTATTTAACAAGAAAACATAAAATTTATAAAACATAAATAATTATCTGGAGAGATTAATAAAAATAAATTATTAATAAAGGAGGTTTAAAGTGAGAAAAATAATTTACACGGCAGGGGTGATAATGCTTTCACTGCTGCTCCTGACAGGGTGTGCGAGTAGCGGAAACAAAAGCCTGCGGAAAGAGAGCGAAGCGTCTGTCGCACAAAAAATTTTCGAGGGAAAAACGACCAAAGATGAAGTTCGTTCTTTATTTGGATCCCCCATATCAACCACTTTTACAGAAGGAGGCCTTGAGATATGGAGATACCAAATGGCAAAAATAAGTGCTGATGCAGTCAATTTTATACCCTTTGTGAATATGCTCGGTACATCTGCAACCGGTACAAAAAAAGAGCTGACAGTTCTATTTGACGATAAGGGCATAGTGAAGCGCTATTCCATGAGCGAGTCGCCAGTCCAGGTCAAAACAGGTCTGTTTCAGTGAAGATTCAATCCTGCTCCGGCAGTCTAAACAGCCTGCCGGAGCAGGATAATCGCTGAAGGCTGCCTAATAACCATTCTACTGCTTCTCCAAACCGCCAACTATGGCTGGACCAACCTCGTCCGTACGCTGAACCAGATACGCAATCCCGCCGACAAGGTCATTGATGATCTTGGCAAAATTGAGGACCTCCTGCTAGTAGAGATATCAATTTCTTGCCTTGTTCAGCATGTAGCCGGACATGTCGTTGAGAAAGGAAAGCGCCGACTTCGCGTCGGAACCAGCAGCCTCAAGACCGCCCACTACCGCCCCAAGGACAAATTTTCCGCTGCTTACCACGATCCCGAATGAATCAGAGAGACTGTCATCCGAAGAAGCCACCAGCGTCACAAAGCGCGAGTCCAGTATCAATAAATTCAGAAATGCCTGCGCCTCGGCTTCCGCCAGATTGTCCCAACCACCCTTCGCCTCGACCAACTTACCGATCTCACCCATCAAGTCGGCGTACGGGCATATTTCTGAAGCACGGCATCGGCCTGCTCACCGGTCATTCCCTTCTCAATAAGCTTAACCCGGATGGACAACTGGTTATCCACGCTGTCCTGAAGACGTTGATCAGCGGGCAGCGCCTGTTTCACCAGTTGGGCCAGCTTTTCCAGATTGCTTCTGATACCTTCGAAACCGCTCGCTACTTCCCGGATCGCCGAACTATCGAAATACACGACAACCGAAGTCTTTTAGTCCCTGGTAATTTGCTGGGCTCTTTTCAAGTTCCGATTCAACCCTTCCAGACCTGTGGCGGGGTCGGAGCGAATGATGATCTCGCCCTCGCCGATGGTGGCGCGATTGACCTGACGTCGGTCTCCGGAATTGTAACTGCCATCGAAGGTGTTGAAGGATGACGCGACACCCTCTTCGCCGGAGGAATAAGAACCTGACAGGCTGACTTGGAAGTTCTTGGATTTGTCGTGATCCTTGGGGTGTCAGATTCAATACGGATTATCAGTTTACTATTCGTGACCAGGTAAAGTGTTTTCTGGCCAATACGTTTTAGGAATTTTATTCATCTTTCTGCTCGTTGCATCAGGGTCATCGTCAATAGTGAACATTTGCTGAAACACCGGTCGCCATTCATCGTCCGGTTCAACACCGATACCTCGCATGATTACGACAAACCCTTCAAACTGTTGCAAATTTATACTTGCAGCATAAATATAGTCTTTATCTCCATTGTCATAATTTCCATACCCTGGAATGTTAAACCCTCCTTTAGATGCATATTCACACCACCTTTTTAATACTTTATCAACAAGTGGAGTGAATGATCTATAATATACAATTTTATAATCCGGAGAATATACATAGCCAACATAAAGAGGATATTGGTATTGTTTTAAATCTATATCAACATGATTCATCAATGCTATCCTGTTTGCGCTATCCGGATCTAAAGCAAGATAAATAACCCACGAATTTGATTCGCTATTATTTGAATTATCTGCATTCGAATATGAAGACAATGACATGATAACACATAAAATAATAGTAACTCGATATATCACTTCAAAACTCCATTGCTTGAAAGTTATTCCAATGTTTTATCTGCAACTGAATTTGCATGATATTCTTATAGTAGTTAAAAAAATTTAAAATAATTAAGTATATATGCTTACAAGACCCATCAGGATCGATTTTTAGCCACAAAAAAACCTCCAGTCACAAAGTGACCAGAGGCGCGCATGATTGGACGGAACTTCTGCCGATGCGAAAAATTTATTTCAGCTAACGACACAAAAACCGACAAGGTCATAAAAAGCGCATGACCGTCTCGATGAAGGAACGGTCATGCGCAGCAGTGTTTTCAAGGCAGCCAGGTCTTTCCTGACGACTTTCGGTAAATAAAGGCTTAACTATCTATAATCACATCTCTTTTGACATAGTCAGAAACACGTATATTCTAAAAAATCAATGAGCCTCGAAGGTTCAAGAAAACTCGTAACGCTCATGCGTCTGCGGCCTTTTTTCGGCTTCAGGCGAAAATATCCTTCGGAACATAGGGATGCGTGCCTTCGATGACGCGAATACCGGCCTTGGCCGTGATTTTCTTGATGATGTCTTCCTTGTGGGGACACTGCTCGGCAATGCAGGGCGCGATGTGGATCACGGTGGGTTTTTCGTTCATGGGTGCGTTCCAGAGCTTGACCTGCATGAGCCGGGTCACTATGGCCGGTGCCGGACATCCGCCGCAGCCGACCATGCCGACGATCTCGGCATCGGTGCCCTCGTAAATCTCAAAGATCCCCTGTCTTCTGTTGAAGGCCACCAGACAGCGTGAACAGCCGATGCAAACGTCATCCATGGTGTTCTTGCACCCCACGATCAGAATTTTTTCCACAATACACCTCCTGAAGTGAAATATCGGTTGATTGTAAAACGATCCTTATTTAGGCCCATCGCGCGGCAATGGCAAGCGCACTTGCTTAATTCTGCAGCATGTTGCGCATATCCATAGTCGATACTTCACACTCGAAGCTGTTGCATTTCCATAGTCCAAGATGACCGTTTCGAAACCAGCTCGGCACGGCTCAGCGAATACTCCCCGGAAGGAAGCCCAACCCTCCAACCATCTGTGCTGACAGGGATTTCAAAACTGCATAAAAATTTTCTTGACGCTCTCTTGTGACACATGGCACAAACTGATTGATTAACCAACTCAATAATTCCTCGGGAGAAAATTCATATGAAATTGCCAGGCTTCAAAACTTTTCTGGTTCCGGTAAACAACAGCGAGGCGAGCCGCCGCGCCAAACGTTACGCCATCGCGCTGGCCAAACAGTGCGGAGCAAAGGTTGTCCTGTTTCACTCCCACGGTCTGATCAGCGGACGCATCAGTCCTGATGGCCGCGAAAAAATCATCCGCAAGAATCTGGAAGAAATGGGCAAGATTTTTGCCATCTTCGTTGATGGATGCAGAGAAGCCGGTGTGGAGTTCGAAATCGTGGTCGAGCAGGGCGCGACATCCGACGCAATCGTCAAGGCCGCCCACGATCATGACTGCGACATGATCATCATGGGCACCAAGGGAAATGCCTCCGCGAGCAAGATTCTCGGATCCCTGACGGACACGGTCAGCAAGCAAAGCTCCGTGCCCGTGGTCGTGATCGGCGATGAATGCGAATGCTCCAACTCCTGCGGCACCTCATGCCTGCACAAATGGCGCTTCGCCCCCGCCGCCAATCTGCAGCACGCCTGCTGATTACCGGATTGACTCACACCAGAAGCCACGCGGGGAAACCGGCGTGGCTTCTGGCGTTTCAGACCGGAGTCCGGGACATCGCCTCGCCAACGTCCGACACGGGGATGGGCGAGAGACATTGAGTCATTGGAAGCGGCCTGTTTTCGTCTTTACCGGGCCAGTCGTTCAGCCACGATCATAAGCACCACGCCCGCCAGAAATCCATCCGACGCAAAGCGCAGCACCCTGGCCCGCGCGAAAACGGCCAAAAGGGCGTAAGCGGGACAGGCAGTGGCCAAGGCATAGGCTTGGCCGGGTCCTGAAGTGAGGCCGAACAGCGGAGCCATGCCGCCGAGCATGGCCAGGCCCAGGGCCCAGATTCTGGGAATGGCCTGCCGTGAGAAGCCGGAAAAACTGTTGGCCGGAACCGGGAAGCCTGCGGCGGCGTAATCCTTGGCGTTGGCCTCGGCCAGCATCCAGAAGTGAGGCATCTGCCAAACGAAATAAAGCGCGAAGAAATAGACAGGCTCGATGGCGGACACCCCGCCCCCTCCGGATATCCAACCTATCCAGAAAGGCAGCGCGCCGCAGGCCGCTCCGGGAATCATGGCCCAGCCCGTGACAGGCTTGAGCAGTGTGTAGAGGCCATTGTACAGGCCCAGTACCGCCAGCAGGACAGGCAGGACAAGCCAGGAAAGAAGAGGCCATAGAAACATGACCGACATCACCAGCAGGGAGGCGAACATAAGCCCCCCCTGCCCCGCGCTCATTCTCCCGTCGGCCAGCGGACGCCTCCTGGTCCGCTCCATGCGCGCATCGCGGCCGCGCTCCTGAATCTGGTTCAGAACCGAAACGGCAGCGCTCAAGGCAAAGGTCCCGGCAAAAAGCGCTCCGCCGCCGGACATATCCCCGGCGGACATGGCGTATCCGGCCACAGACGAAAGCCCGACAGCCAGAGAGATACCCGGCCGAATCAGTGCCGAAATGTCCCTAATCATTGTTTTCGCTCAAGGAGTGCATGTAGTCGACCATGGCCTGCAGCTCGTCTTCGGTAAGGTGTTCGTAGGAGGGCATGATGGGATCATACCCGACGACAATGAATTTCTCCGGATCAAGAATGGCTTCAACCAGGTACTCATCATTGGCCGCCATCCGCGAACCGTCGGCCATTTCCACCTCGCGGCCGACGATGTTCTTGAACGTCGGCCCGGCTATCTCCGAACCGTCCGTGGAATGACAGCTCAGGCAACCTTCGGCCTCCATCAGCTGTCGCCCCCGATCCAGATCGCGTTTGGCCCCGCCCGTCAGATATTTGATGATGGCATCCAGATCCTGTTCCGGCATCTCCTCCTTGTAGGCAGGCATACCCTCGAAGCCCTCCACCAGTTCCGCGTCCGGCTCGACGATGGCGCGGCGCAGGTAGGCTTCGTCCACGAAGGCTTCCCGCGTGCCGTTTGCGTCGACGACCCGTCGTTGCGCCCCATAGATATTAAGCAGCGTCGGCCCCATTTCCTCCGATCCGTCCAGGGAGTGACAAGCCGTGCAGCCGTAGGACTCCAGAAGCCCTATGGCGGCCTCGTCCCCTGCTGCCGAACTCTCGTACCAGGTCCGAAAATCGTCAGGGTCCATGACCTCGACGGTGGAGAGCATGTTGGCATGCCTGAGACCACAGTATTCGGCGCACAGGATATCGTAGCTGCCCTCACGCTGGGCCTGGAACCAGGCATGGGTCTGCATGCCGGGAACGGTGTCCATCTTGATGCGGAAAGCGGGTACGAAGAAGCTGTGGATGACGTCCACGGAGGTCATGTCCAGACGCACGGCCCGATCCAGGGGCACATAGAGGGTGCTGGCACGCTTGCCGTTCTCGTATTCGAACACCCAGGACCACATGCGCGCCGTGACCTGCACGCGCATGGCGTCGGCGGGGACGGAACGCAGCGCCTTGAAGCTGGCCCAGCCGTAATAGAACATGCCCATGACCAGAATGCTCGGGATGACCGTCCAGATGACCTCTGCCAGGACGTTGCCGCGAATGTCCGCCGCCTTGGGATGCCGGGTGTGATGATAGCGGATGACGAACCAGACCATGAGCACCGTGATGAAGATCAAAATGGCGGCCGAAACGCCGAAAATCAGCAGGAAAACCTGATCGACCTGGGCCGCGACCTGAGTGATGGGCGGAATCATGCGCCTGCCTCCGGCCGCATCGCCACGTCGAAAAAGGTGAAGCCAATGAAGATGGCCAGTATGACAAAGACCAGCAGCACGAAGGCCCCGAGCATCCGGTTCTCGTATTTGAGATGCATGAAGAAAAAGATCACCAGGAGCGCCTTGGTCGAGGCCACGGCCATGGCCGCCAGCACGTTCAGATAGCCGAAATCGAAGCTCGCGACACCCACCGTGACCCCGGTCAGGACCATGAGGGCCAGCCAGATTCTTGTCAGCAGGGCAAAGGGCAGAATGTGTTTTTGTGTAGTCATGTCAGCTGATCAGGTAAAAAAGTGGGAAAAGGAAAATCCAGACCAGATCGACCAGATGCCAATACAGGCCGCCGTTCTCGAGCAGCCCGAAATCGTCGGGCGTGACCCGGCCCTGCCAGATGCGCAGCATGCAAAAGCCAAGGATCGCCGCACCGATGATCACATGCAGGCCGTGGGCTCCGGTCATGACGTAGTACAGGCCGAAGAAGATGTTCGCCCCTCCGGAGCCGGCCGCCATCTCCGGCGAACCAGGGTATATGCCGTGGCCGATCTTGGCCGACCATTCGAAAAACTTGTTGACCATGAAGACCCCGGCCAGGGCGATGGTCGCGGTCAATAGCCAGAGGCAGAGCGTTTTTCTGCCCTGTTGCAGGGCGGATATGGCCAGGGCCACGGTCAGGCTGGAGGTGATGAGCACGACCGTGTTGAGAGTGCCGAAGACGCGGCTCAGCTGCAGTCCGCCTTCATGGAACTCCGCCGGATAACGGTGCAGATAGACCGAATAAAGCAGAAAGAGTCCGCCGAAGAGCAGGATCTCGGTGAACAGAAAAAGCCACATCCCGAACTTGTCGCCGGTGTAATCCTTGTGTGCCTCACTCATCGCGCTGCACCCCCTCGTAGGAATATGGGCCGCGCGGCACGTCCGGCGGATCGAGAAAGGTCAGGTGCGGCGGCGGGCTCGGCAGGGTCCACTCCAGGGTGGCCGCTCCCCATGGGTTATTGCCCACGGTGCGTGGCCCGGACAGACATTTGGACAGGCCGTAGAACATGACGATGAGCCCCGCGACCAGCACCCAGGAACCGATGGTCGAGACCATCTGCCCGGTCTGGTACATGGGCAGGTAGTCGTAATAGCGGCGCGGCATGCCCTGCAGCCCGATCACGAACATGGGGAAATAGAGCATGTTGAACCCGCCGATAAGCAGGTACCAGCTCAAGTTTGCCATGCGGCGGTCGTACATGCGCCCGAAGATCTTGGGGAACCAGAAATGCATGGCCGCGAAGAGCCCGAATCCCGTGCCGCCGAAGATGACGTAGTGAAAATGGGCAACCACGAAATAGGTGTCATGGACGTGAATGTCCGTGCCCGCCGAGCCCAGCACCAGCCCGGTCAACCCTCCGGCCGAAAAGAGGAAGATGAAGCCGAGCGCGAACATGAGCGGCGGCTCCAGATAGATGGAACCCTTGTACAGGGTGGCCACCCAGTTGAAGACCTTGATGGCCGAGGGAATGGCCACCACGAAGGTCAGAAAGGAGAAAACCATGACGGCGGTGTCGCTCATGCCGCTGGTGAACATGTGATGCGCCCAGACCAGGGAACCGGCGAAGGCGATGGCCAGGCTCGATATGGCGATGGCCTTGTAGCCGAAGATGGACTTGCGCGCGAAAGCCGGGATGATCTCGGAGACCACGCCCATGGCCGGAACGATCATGATGTAAACGGCCGGGTGAGAATAAATCCAGAAAAGATGCTGGTACAGGAGAGGGTCCCCGCCCTTGGAGGGATCGAAGAGTCCGATGCCGAGCCACCTCTCGATGAAGATCAGGGCCACGGTGATGCCCAGTACAGGCGTGGCCAGCAGCTGAATCCAGGCTGTGGCGTAAAGCGACCAGGTGAAGAGCGGCAGCTTGCCCCAGTTCATCTGGGGAGCACGCAGGCGATGGATGGTTGTGATGAAGTTCAGCCCCGTCAGGATGGACGAAAAGCCGAGAATGAAGACCGCGACCACTGCCAGGGAGACGTTGGTCGTGGTCCGCTCGCTGAAGGGCACGTAAAAGGTCCAGCCCGTGTCCGGAGGGCCTCCCCCGGTGAAGAGGCTGGTCACGGCCAGACAGGCTCCGGTCAGGTACAGCCACCAGGAGAAGATGTTCAGACGCGGAAAGGACACGTCTTCGGCCCCGATCTGCAGGGGCAGCAGGATGTTGCCGAAGGCAGCGGGAATGCCGGGAATGACGAAGAGAAAAATCATGACCACGCCGTGCAGGGTGAACATGGCGTTGTAGGTCTGGGCGTCCATGATGTCCCGGCCCGGCGCAATGAGCTCCAGACGCATGAGCACGCCAAGCACCGCGCCGACCGCAAACATGCTCAGGATGGACCACAGGTAGAGCATGCCTATGCGCTTGTGGTCGGTGGAGAAGATCCAGGACAGGATGCCGCTTCGGCCCGGATAGGGGTCCAGAAAGGGCACGGTTTCACCGGGGGAATGCATGCGTGAAAACCTCTTTTGCGGGCTTAATTTCGGGGAGTGCGTTTCTTGCGGCCGGCAAGCATGAGCGAGACCAGCAATACGGCCAGGATGAACAGGATGCCGGTGCCTGTTATCTTCATGAAATTGAAGGCGTAGCGCTTGCCTTCGGGGTCATAGGAAAAACAATAGGCCAGCACGCGCTTGACCGACAGCCCGATCTGCTCCTTGCCCGCCTCGGTGGCGGCCATGGTCAGGTCGAAAGACAGGGGCTTGGTGCCGTAGAGATAACGCACGATCTTGCCCTTGGGCGAGACGGCCATGATGACCACCGGGTGCATGAAATCCTTGCCCTCGCGCCTGAAGCCGAACCCCAGGGAGTCCATGAGCGCGCGGATATTGGCTTCGTCGCCGGTCAGAAAGCGCCAGCCGTTTTCCGGATACTTGAAGTCCATGGCCGCCATGTAATTGCGCTTCTGCCGGGTAGCCAGTTCCGGTGTGTCCGTGTCGTCGAAGCTGACGCTGACCACTTGAAAATCTTCCCCGGGCGCAAGCTTCACATCCGGCAGCACCGCCGTCAGCGAACTCTGGATAATGGCGCAGACATTGGGGCAGGAAAAATAGATGGGCACGACAATGGTCGGCTTGTCCACTATCTCGCCCATGGTCACGGCCTTGCCGTCCTCATCGAGGAAGCGGGTTTCGGCGGCGATGAATTCTCCGAGCCTCTCCGTCACGCCGACCGAGGGTTCGGCCACTGGCGCGGGATGGACGTGCTCAGGCTCGGGCTGAACGTGCGTGGACTCCGATGCAGACGCGGGATCGGGCTGCCCAGCCGGGGAAGCCGGAGTCATGTGCCCGGAATGATCGACAGGCATTGCCTCGGGCTGCGTCTGCCCCGAGTGCGTGGCCTGCGCGGGATCTTCGTCCATGGCGGGATCCTGGGCCAGGGGTTCCATTTTCGGCGCGGCGGCGTCCCCGTGTCCGGCATGCAGCGCCTCTTCGGCCTGCTTCATTGTGGAATGGTCATGCCCGGTGACTGCGGCCGCGGCATCCTGAGCCTTGTGCAGCGAACTCTGCGAGAATGCCACCACCGGCCATGCCAGAAAAAGGAAAACAAGAAAGGCTAAGCGCATCCGGGCCTCAAAAACGAGCCCTTCCAGATCGGAAAGGCTCGCCTGCATTTGGGTTCAAGAGTGAAGGTCTGCACGCCGGAAAAATTGGACTCCGGCGGCAATTTCGCAAAAAAAGGACTTTCATCGGCTTTTTGAACCGATTCGATGAGGTCCTTAAAAAGTGCCAATATGGTTGGCCAGGGCTTCGATGTCCTCATCGGTGAGGGACTTGGCCAGTCTTTCCATCATGGCCTTCTTTTTTCCGCCATATGTCTGCTCCCTGTAACCGACCAGGGCAGTTTTCGCTTCTTCGACCGAAATCCCCTTGAGGGGTGGGCTCATGGCCGTATTGGTGCCATCGGCACCGTGACAGCTTTTGCACATTTTCGCATAGCGCTCGGCACCGAGGTCATCGGAAGCCACAGCCACCGACGCGAAAAGAAGACCGGCCAAAAGACATCCCATTACGTATTTCATAGCGTCCTCCAGGTGTTCAAGGGTTCTTTCAATTAGCTGAACAAAGCGTGGCCCGCTGCTGCTCATCGGCCAGGAAAAGAGCGATCTGGTCAGCCTCGTCGTCACTCAGCAGATCGCTCTTGTATTCGACCATGCGCAGCACCGTTTCCTTCCACCAATCCGGATCATTCGTGGCGACTTCGCAATTTTTCTCAATTCCATGACAACCCAGACAGCGCTGGGTGATCAAAGACTGACCATCTGCGGCCTGAACAAGGCAAACCGCAAAGAGCATCAGCATGGCGCAAAGAAAAGCAACACTCACCCCATATGGACTGCGTCTCTTGCCTGCTGAAATCATTTCACTCGCATCAATATCCACGTGTCACTCCTGCGTTGGGCAAGTCTGAAACAAACATATTCACCATCTGCACAATTTCAATGTTCTCCTGCATGCTGACATAAAAGACCGCCAACAACAATCCGTCCCTGCCTTTTCGTTTCCCGTCGGTTTCAGCCGGAATTCACGACTGACGGCACCTGCAGAAACAATTTTTTCAGGCTCAAGAACTCAATTTATTCCCAAATCCTGAAAAAGACCAGCCCGCTTGTCATTTTCATGTTCAGACGCAGAAAAAATCTGCACGCACAAGAATCTTGCTTTTCCAGACATATTCCGACAAAAACGGATTTATATTTTTTCTGGAGTCACAAATGGCCAACATTCTCATAATTGATGACGATCATGATTTTTCCCGTTCCTTTCAGCGGATCATCGAACGCATGGGACACCCCTGCCAGATCGCGCAGAGCATCAGGGATGCGTTTGACCAGCTTGGCAGCATGAACTGCGACCTGATCTTTCTCGACGTCAACCTGCCCGACGGCAACGGACTGGCGCACATCAAGCAGTTCCAGTCCTTTCCCTCCCTGCCCGAGGTTGTCATCCTGACCGGCGACGGGGATTCTGACGGCGCGACCCTGGCCATCGCCAACGGAGCCTGGGATTATGTGGGCAAGCCCATCTCCCTGAACAACATCATGCTCATTCTGCAACGGACCATTGCCTACCGGGCCTCCAAAGAGCAGAGCCGGGGGCCGCGCAAGGTCAAGCGCAGCGCCATCATCGGAGAAAGCCCCGCCATCATGGGCTGCCTTGAGGTCATGGGCAAGGCAGCGGGCAGCAAGGCCAACGTCATCATCACCGGAGAGACGGGCACAGGCAAGGAACTTTTCGCCAGAGGCATCCACGAAAACGGGGCAACGCCCGGCAAGCTGGTAGTCATCGACTGCACGAACCTGTCCGCCCAGCTGGCAGAGAGCACGCTCTTCGGCCATACCAAGGGTTCCTTCACCAGCGCTCACGAGGCCCGGGACGGCCTCTTCAAGCTGGCCAACAACGGCACGGTTTTTCTGGATGAGATCGGAGAACTGAGCCTTGAGCTGCAAAAATCCCTGCTGCGCGTACTGCAGGAGCACAAATTCAGGCCCATCGGTTCCGAGAAGGAAGTCAGCAGCAATTTCAGGGTCATCGCCGCCACCAACCGCGACCTGCGCCTCATGGTCGAGCAGGGACTTTTCCGCAACGATCTCTACTACCGCCTGAACGGTCACCAGATCGAGATCCCCCCGCTGCGCTCCCGCAAGGAAGACATCCTCCTGCTGGCCGAATATTACACGGAAAAAACCTGCCGCGAGAGCGGCATCACCGCCAAGACGCTTACCCCCGAATTTCTCAACGCCCTCCATGCCTATCTCTGGCCGGGCAATGTACGCGAATTCGTAAACACCATGGCCGTCGCCATTGACAACTGTCAGGACGAACCGTCCCTGTACAGCCACCATCTGCCTGTGGATGTGCGCATCAGCATCGCCAAGAACTCCTTTCGCCAGAATCCGGACAAGGAACAGCCCACCCTGCTCGAACCCGGCCGCATTCACGGCGCCATTCCCCTGCCGTTTTCACCGGGGGACGACCTGCCTCCTCTGCGCGAGGTTCGTGAAATCGTGGTCGGCCAGCTCGAAAATACCTACATGCGCCAATTGCTAGGACTCTGCGGCAACGATGTACCAACGGCCTGCGAACGATCGGGCCTCTCCCGTGCGCGACTCTACGAGCTGCTCAAAAAACATGCGATCCGCCTCAAATGACATACGTCTCGCGGCCGGTTCGCCAAAACGGATCAGCAAGCGCGGCCGCTCCCGTCCATGGACAATTCCGGCTTGACGCAACGCGCACCTTGGATACACAAACACCCATTATCCAACAGGGAGTTTGTCATGACCCGCTTCTCTCGCTATTCTCTGCTGACTTTTCTTTTTCTGGCAGCCTCCTTCCTCTCTGCAGAGGTCTGGATGCAGGCTGTCCGCCACACATCGTTCTGCACCACCTCCGCCTGCGACGTCGTCGGCGAGTATGTCCGCTTCGGCGAAGGCAACCTCATCAAGATGGGAGCGGCCTTTTTCTGGTTTCTGTGGGGGCTGGTCTTTTTCGGCGGACGTTACGACAAAAAATGGATCTGGGGACTGGCCAGCCTGCTGCTTTTCGGTGCGCTGGCCTTTGACGGCGCGATCCTGGGCTTTCAGTTCATGGGGCTCAAGGAAAAATGCCTGCTCTGCATCATCGTGGGCGCAGCGCTTTTTGTAGGGCTCTGCCTTTTCGCCTGGGTTCGTAAATCGCTCCTGACCGTCTTTCTGGGCCTGGCCGTATGGAGCGGAGGATTCGTCGCCAACTCGGTGCTGGACCTGAACGTGGTTCCGCCATCCATCGTCGACACGGCCTTCAGCACCTGGGAGACGGCGCCGGACAAAACGCCGCAGCACGTCCTCTTTTTCAGCCTGCACTGCGATCACTGCTCGAAAATCCTGGCCAACCTTTCCATCAACGCCCACACCCTGCCCGGCAAATGGCACCTGGCCAGCACCGACAACAAGGAAGACGACCTGTACCGTCTGGCCACCGTGCAAAACGCAGACGCGAGCAAGGAAAACCTCTTTCTTGAAGTGCTGCGCGTGGAAAGCCTGGACAAGATCGACCCCGTTCCGATTTCCGAGGATCTGCGACAGACGGTGCGCACGGCCCGGGCCTATTTCAAGATGAAGGGCTATTCGGGCGTCCCGATCCTGGTGGTCATGGAGCGGCCAGGCTGGGAGATGGTCCTGCGCGGGGAGGGAAACATCACCGAATATCTGCGTGTACGAGGATTTTTGCAGCGCGAACTGCAGTTCCCGGGTGCACCGTCCAAGAAGAACGGGAACGGAGAGAAGCAGTAGCGGGAGGGAGGCGATCCAAGACAGGAAAAGGCATGGATCGCCACGTCGAAGACTCCTCGCGATGACGGCAGTATCTGTCTGCCAATGCGTATCAGCTCCAAGCCCACGCTCAAAAAAAACCTCGCCTGGGAACACCCGGGCGAGGTTTTTTTGACCACTCAACACGGCGAATCCGCCGCCATGAAAAAAATCTATTCCTGTTCGCGTCTGATCCTGGCGCCTACGGAGGCCAGCTTCACTTCCATCTGCTCGTAGCCGCGGTCAAGGTGATAGATGCGGCGCACATCGGTGCGCCCCGTGGCCGCCAGACCGGCCAGGACCAGGCAGGCGCTGGCGCGCAGGTCCGAGGCCATGACCGTGGCGCCTTTCAGTGAGTCCACACCGCGCACCATGGCACTCTGCCCGGAGAGGGTGATGTGCGCGCCGAGACGGGCCAGTTCCTGGACATGCATGAAGCGATTCTCGAAGATACCCTCTGTGATCACGCCCGCGCCACGGCTGACGCACATGAGCGCCATGATCTGGGCCTGCATGTCCGTGGGAAAGCCAGGGTAGGGTCTGGTGGAAAGATCGACGCAGTTCAGCGGACCGTCGACGGTGGCGGTCAGCATGTCGCGATCGCCGTCGATGACCATCCCCATCTCGCGCAATTTCGAGATCACGGCGTCAAGTGCATCCACCGGGCAGTCCCGCAGGATCAGTTCACCCTTCGTCATTCCTGCCGCCACCAGATAGGTGCCCGCCTCGATGCGGTCGGGCATGACGGGATAGGAACAGCCGTGCAGGGATTCCACGCCCTCGATATGTACGACGCTGGTGCCGTGACCGGTGATGCGGGCTCCGCAGGTGTTCAGAAATTCGGCCAGATCCTGGATTTCCGGCTCCCGGGCCGCGTTCTCGAGCACGGTCTCCCCTTCGGCCAGCACAGCGGCCATGATCAGGTGCTCGGTGCCGCCCACGGTGGGGAAATCAAGGTGGATATGGGCCCCTTTGAGGCGGTCGCAGGTGCCGACGATGTCGCCGCTCTCAAGCTCGAAGACGGCCCCCATCTGCTCCAGCCCCTTGAGATGCAGATCCACGGGCCGCGCCCCGATGGCGCAGCCGCCGGGCATGGCCACCCGCGCCCGGCCGAGCCTGGCCAGAAGCGGCCCCAGGCACAGCACGGAAGCGCGCATGGTGCGCACCAGATCATAGGGCGCTTCGGGCTTCAGGTCACACGAATGCAACAGCACGTCCCCATCATTGAATTCGGCGCGGCAACCAAGCAGTTCGAGCAGTTTCAACGTGGTGGCGATATCGCGCAGATTCGGCACATTGGTGAGACGCACCTCGCCTTCAACCAGAATCGATGCGAGCAAAATCGGCAAGGCCGCGTTCTTGGAGCCGCTGATGCGGACCTCGCCCTTGAGCGGAACGCCACCTTCTATGACAAGTTTATCCATATTTTCCTCAACTACCCCGGTCTGTTCCGGGATTTATGTTTTTTTGATGAATGCGGCACGCACGGCTTCAGCTTCGCCGGGATAGGTGCCGCGGTCCGAATCCGAGGGAACGGCGGCCCGCCATCTTTCCGGATGCGGCTTACTGCCTTCCATTGCGGCCGGAGTCGGATTGGAGTCGATCATTATCGGATGGGAGCGAACGTCGTATTCGGGCACGGCATAACTGAATTCAATAGGGATATTGTTGGGATCAAAGGAGTACAGGGAAATGATGAACCCGTGATCGATGAATTCCGAGGCCCAGAAATCATTGGCTTCCAGCAAGTCCTTCAAGCGCCCCAACTCTTCAAGGCTCTCCACTCCAAAGGACAGATGGTCGAAAGCCGCAGGCCCGCGCACCGGGGCGCCATGATCCTTTTCGGCAATGGGCTCCACGTTGGGCCATTCGAAAAAGGCGATCATGTCATTATCTGTAATCTCGAAAAAATAATGCCTGTACCCGGGATGCCCAAGGCCGACGACCAGACGCATGCCGAGCAGATCACGCCAGAAGTTTACCGTCCGGTCCATGTCCGCCGTGACCATGGCCAGGTGGTTGATGCCTGTGAACGCTGCCATGCGACCTCCCCAAAAAAAAAGCAGAACCAGTTCTTATCCGGTTCTGCTAGGGTGTCAAATGGGGTGAGTGACGCGGCTTGAACGCGCGACATCCTGGGCCACAACCAGGTGCTCTGCCTACTGAGCTACACCCACCACGAAAAGCTAGAAAAAAAGGGACAGACGAACTGTCCCATGTGGTCTAATGGGGTGAGTGACGCGGCTTGAACGCGCGACATCCTGGGCCACAACCAGGTGCTCTGCCTACTGAGCTACACCCACCATCCGACAGGGGAAACTCTCTACCCAAGCCCCCTCACCCGGTCAAGTAAAAATCTTGTTGCGCAGCAGCCCTTGACAACGGGAGCAGGCCTTTTATTTGGTGCAAACAAAATTTCCAAACCAGAAGGAGCATTTATGTCTCAGGCACAACAGTTCGAGTTCAAAACAGAAATCAAGCAATTACTCGATATCATTACACATTCCATCTACACTAGCCGGGAAATATTTCTGCGAGAGCTGGTCTCCAACGCCTCCGACGCCCTGGACAAGCTGCGCTTCGAGCAGGCCCGCTCGGCCGAGATCGCAAACCCCGACCTTGAACTGCAGATATCCATCACCGCAGACGAGGAGAACAGCACGCTCGTCATCGCCGACACCGGGATAGGCATGACCATTGATGAACTGGTCAAGAACATCGGCACCATCGCACATTCCGGGTCCGCCGAATTCATCCGCCAGGCCATGGCCGACCAGGCCAACTCCTCCAACATCATCGGCCGCTTCGGCGTAGGCTTCTATTCGGTCTTCATGGTCGCCGACAAGGTCACCATCCGCACCCGTTCCTTCGATCCCGGGGCCAAGGCCGTGGAGTGGAGCTCTGACGGGCTCGGCACTTACACCGTTGCCGAACTGGAAGAGGACCTGCCGCGCGGCACGACCCTGACCCTGCAGCTCAAGGAAGACGGCAAAGAATTCGCGGAGAAGAACCGCATCACTTCCATCATCAAGAAGCACTCCAATTTCATCTCCTTCCCCATCCTGGTCCAGGGCGAGAAGGCCAACACCGTGCAGGCCCTGTGGCGCGAGAACAAGTTCTCCATCACGCCCGAGCAGTACACGGAGTTCTACAAGTTCCTGACCTACGACCACGAAGAGCCCCTGGACACCCTGCACATGAGCGTCGACGCCCCGGTGCAGTTCTCGGCCCTGGCTTTCGTGCCCCCGCGCAGCCAGGACACCTTCGGCTTCGACCGCGAGAACTACGGCCTGGACCTCTATGTGCGCCGCGTGCTGATCCAGAGCAAGAACAAGGACCTCATCCCTGAATACCTGGGTTTCATGCGCGGCGTGGTCGATACCGAGGACCTTCCGCTCAACATCTCGCGCGAGACCCTGCAGGAAAACCTGCTCATCCGCAAAATCGCCACCACCCTGACCAAGCAGATCCTCTCGCACCTCAAAAAACTCGGGCAGGACAAGGACCGCTACGTCAAGTTCTGGAACGAGCACGCCAAGCGCTTCAAGCTCGGCTACGCGGATTTCGCCAATCAGGAGGCCTTCGGGGAACTGCTCCGCTTCAATTCCTCACGCCATGAGGACAAGAACGGGCTCATCTCCCTGGAGGAATACATCGAGGCAGCCAAGGAAGGGCAGAAGGAAATCTACTACATCTCCGGCCCCAGCCGCGAAGCCATCGAACAGAACCCGCACCTGGAAATCTTCCGCGCCAAGGGCCTGGAAGTGCTCTACCTGTACGAACCCGTGGACGAGTTCGTCATGGACAGCCTGCGCAAGTTCAAGGAGTTCGAGCTCAAGGCCACTGAAAACGCCGATATCACGAACATCGAGAAATACGCTGACCACGCCGAGAAAAAGGACAAGCCCGAGGAACTCTCCAAAGAGGAATCCCAGGACATGGGCCGCTTTCTGAAACGTGTGCAGGAGATCCTCGGCGACCGCATCACCGAGGCCCGCATCTCCAAGCGCTTGAGCCAGAGCCCGTCCTGCCTGGTCAGCCCGGACGGTTCCACGTCCCAGATGCACAAGATCATGCAGCTGGTGACCAAGGACACCTCCATTCCCAAGAAGGTCTTCGAGATCAACCAGGACCACAAGCTGGTCAGAAACCTGCTCTCGGTCTTCGCCAAGGACGAGAAGGACGAATTCGTGGCCACCGTGATCGAACAACTCTACGAATCCGCCCTGCTCATGGACGGCTACCTGGCCGACCCGCACAAGATGGTCAACCGCCTGAACAAGCTGATGGAAGACTCCAGCGCCTGGTACAAGGAGCGGGAAGAAAAATAGGGGGAGAAGAGGCCTCCGGCGGGCAGGGGACGCGTCCCCTGCACCCCATTCATTGTTTTTAATTTTATCAGCTCGGCACTTGTTTATCCATCCGGTTGAAATCGAACTCCCCCTGGAAAAAGCCTTTTCAGGGGGAGTTTCTATTTTTCAAAGACCAAGGAGCCTTGCTGGACGGTTTGTGTTGCGCCGACTGTCTGACTGAGCCAGGCATCGTTGGTTTGTCCGTTGCCCGTCGCGCATCCACGAATTCCCGCCCTGCATGCAACGGTCAAGCCTTACGAGGCCCGCGAAGGAGTTTCGGCGCAACACAAACCGCCCAGCAAGGCTCCGCCGCTTAGCACAGCCATCTCCATCATTTCCCCGCAAACATTCCCAGCACAGCACTCCGATCTTAACTTGCCCGTTTTCCCCATCATTTCCTTACAAAATATACTCTCGACTCCCGATATGTTGACATCACACGAACTGATAAAAAGTGAGTATTTGCGGCGGCTTTGATAGAATTTGCTCATTTCTGCATGAGTACTCATCAAAAACACAAAACATTCCATTGACGGAATAAAATTCCATGATTAAAAAAAAGCTATATTGCTGGGAAGTTGAATTCACAGATGAGTTTGAAATATGGTGGAATACGCTGACCAACGAAGAACAGATTTCCCTGGATGCCTCAGTCAGGCTTCTTGAATTTTTTGGCCCAGCCTTGGGTTTTCCACACTCCTCCGGAATATTTGGTTCCCGTTACGGCAATATGCGTGAATTAAGGACACAATGCGGTGGAAAGCCTCTGCGAACTCTGTACGCTTTCGATCCTCGCAGAACAGCCATACTCCTCACTGGAGGCGACAAGACCGGAAATGACCGCTGGTACGAAGAATTCGTCTCGCGGGCTGACACCCTTTACGATGAACATCTCCGTCAACTCATGGATGAAGGATTGCTCAATGACTAAAAAATTCTCGACACTCAGGGCAGAATTGTCACCGCAAGCCCGAAAACAATCAGCGACTCTGGCCCGTAAGATGCTCAGTGAAATGCCGCTTCATGAACTGCGGCACGCCCGAGGTCTCTCGCAACTAGACCTTGCGCGACTGCTGAACGTACAACAACCCGCCATTGCCAAGCAGGAACGCCGAACGGACATGTATCTTTCCACGCTGCGAAACCATATCGAGGCTCTGGGTGGACAACTGGAAATTCTGGCCAGATTCCCAGAGGGCGAGGTGCGCATCACCAACTTTTCCTCCATTGAAGAAGCGGATGGCCAGAACAACGAAACTCATTCAAACAAACTGAATCACCCCTGATACAATCCACGGAGCCTTGCTGGACACCGGCTTGCCCTCTTCCCGGCAAACCGGACCAGCACCGCCACCATCTTCCGTTTTCGCCACCCTCACTCCCCGCTCTGCACCTGCCACAACCCCGCATAAACGCCACCCGTCGCAACCAGTTCACCATGTGTTCCGCGTTCGACAATGATGCCGTCCACGACCACGACGATCTCGTCGCAGTGCCGCACCGTGGACAGGCGGTGCGCGATGGCCAGGGTGATGCGGTCGGAGCGCAGGTTTTTGAGATTGTTCTGGATGGCCTCCTCCGTACGCGTATCCACGCTGGAGGTGGCTTCGTCCAGGATCAGAAATTCCGGATCGCGCAACAGCGCCCGCGCCAGGGAGATGCGCTGCCGCTGTCCGCCGGAGAGTTTCAGGCCCCGGTCCCCGACCATGGTTTCGTACCCTTGCGGCAAGGCGGTTATGAAGTCGCCGGCGCCGGCCATGTCCGCCGCTCGCATGACGTCATCATCAGTGGCCAATGGCGAACCGAGGCGGATGTTTTCGGACACTGTTCCGTGGAACAGGTAGGCTTCCTGCGAAACATAGCCGATGCGCCCACGCCACGAGTCCAAGGTCACGGAGGACAATGCGCGGCCGTTGGCCAGAATTTCTCCTTCCAAGGGGTCGTAGTAACGCAGCATGAGCTTGGCCAGCGAACTCTTGCCCGCCCCCGTGGGACCGACCACGCCCAGCACGCGGCCGCGCTCCAGGCGCAAATTTATTCCGCACAGGACCTTCTCGCGTTCCGGATAGGCAAAGCAGACATCGCGGATCTCGACCCGTTCAAGTTCCCCTTCAAGCGACAAGGCCTTGGCCTGATCGCGCACCGTGGGCGTCGTATCGAAAATCTCGTTGATGCGCAGGGCCGATGCCTCGGATTGCTGGATCTGGTTGATGAGCATGCCAAAGACGAAAAGAGGCAGAATGAGGCGCATGGCCAGCAGCACGAAGGTGGTGAAATCGCCCACGCTGGGCCCGATGCCCGCGAATGTCATCCACCCGCCCCCGCCAATCAGAAGCGCATATCCCAGCCCCGCCACCCCGTAGAGCAAAGGAACAAACCGCGCCCGTTCACGGGCCGCGCGGATGGCGGCGTCACGGTATTCCTCGGAACGCAGGCGGATGCGGCCGGTCTGGTGATCCTGCGCTGAATAGGCCTGGATGACGTTCATGCCCTGCAGGTTGTTTTCCAGGATGGCGTTGATGTCACCCACGGCTTTTCTTGCCTTGCGGTACTGCGGTGCGACGCGGGTGGCAAAGAAGCGCACGGCCCAGATGGCGATGGGCATGGGAGCCAGGAGCAGCAGCGCCAGATGGTAGTCCATCCAGAAGAGGATGCCGTAGATTCCGGTGAAAGTGATGAAAAGTCGCACGATGCTCGTGGACGTGTCGGAAAAGAAGCGCTCCAGATTGTCCACGTCCCCGGCCAGCACGGCCATGATGTCGCCGGTCTGGCGGGACTCGAAGTAGGACACGTCGAGCTTTTGCACATGGGTGTAGAGTTCCACGCGCAGGTCGTGACGGATTCGCTGCGCCGCCGAATCCAGGGTGTAGTCGCTGACGCTCTGAAACACGGCCAGCCCGGCGAAGGTACCCAGCACCAAAAGACCGGCCCAGGCAAAATCACTGCCTGCCAGCGCATGACCTTCGCGCAAAGCTCCGGCCACAGTGTCCACCACGCGGCCAACCACGATCATGGGCAGCAAGTCGAAAAAACGCGCCCCGGCATTGGCAGCAAGCCCAACGCCGATCCGCCGCGCATGAGGGCGGGCAAAACGCACCAGCCGCCAGAGGGAGCGGCCAAGGGCGGTGTTATCATTATCTTTCATGCGGATTCCTTATGTACTTTTAACTGGCTGCCATAAAAATTCAAAATTCGCAGGACGCACGGTGTATTGAGCATACACAAGCGGCCTGGATTTTTTCGTTGGCACAGCAGATCGCCGTTTTGAGGCGTCCTGTGAAGCATTGAACATGAGTGTGCCCCAATACGCCGACACGAAGTCCATGTCCAATGCTCGTACAATAACCTCTCATGGCAACGCTTGAGCCAGCGCCACCATTGAGCCGTAATAGACATCTTAGCCAACCCCAAACCCCAAAATTCAGGAGCGAATCCGCGACACTCATGATCTGCATGGACGACACCGACAATCTGGAGAGCAAGGGCATGGGCTTTCTCGTCGAGGTCGCATGCCGCGAGATGACGGCCATGAGCTGGAACAGCTATTCCATGATCTCGCGCCACCAGCTCAAGACCATCTGCATAAACGGCAGGTCGACACTTCTGGTCCATCCCTCGAACGGAGACGGGGTTCATGCGGTCCTGGCCAAGGAAGAGCTCAAAAGGTACTGATCCCTCGCTGCTGAACGTGAAACGCCGTCCCGGATCATCCAGAACGGCGTTTCACGTTTGAACCCCAGGCGTTATGCGCCCGGCGGATCAATCCAGATCCTAGCGATCGTACTGCCTGGCGTAGGCCGCATCGTTGTAGAGGCCTTCACCGTACTTGTCCTTGCCGTATTCAACGATGATTTTCTGCCCCGCTTCGGAGGCCACATAGTCGATGAACCTGACCGAAAGGTCCGTTCCAGACGTACCGTCCGCTGGCCGCGTCAGGGCATTGTAAGTGTTCACCAGGAACCTGTCGCCGCGGAAGAGGATCTTGAGATTTGCCATTTCCTGTCTGGCGGCGACCCACGTGCTCGAATCGGTCATGAAGTAGCCGCCCTCCGCATTGGCGCGCCCTAGCGTCGCCATCATGAAGTCCTTGGTCACGACGTACCAGTCGCCGGAAGGAGTCACGCCGGCGTTCTTCCAGGCATCCATCTCCTTCTTGTGGGTGCCGGAGTTGTCACCGCGCGAGAAGAACAGCGATTTTTTCGCGGCGATGCGCTGGTAGGCGTCTGCGGCGTCCTTGGCTGCGGCGATTCCGGCCGGGTCGTCGGTCGGCCCGACGATGTAGAATTCGTTGGAGCCGATGAGCGTCCGCTTCACGGCCCAGCCTTCCTCGACGGCCTTCTTTTCGGCAGCCGGGGCGTGAACCATGATCATGTCGACCTTCCCGGCCTGGAGAAGCTTCAGAGAAGCGCCGGACCCGGCCTTGACCCAGCACATCTTCGCATCGTTGTCCTTGGCGAAATCCTCGGCCAACGCCTTCAGCAGCCCCAGTTCACCAGGGCTCCCCGTAGCCAGCGAAAAAACCTTGGCTCCCTGACCGAAGGTCTCGGTGCAGTCGGCTGCGAACGTAGGCGCGGTTGTCAAAGCGGCCAGCAACAGCGTGAAAATAAAACGCAGCAACATGTCCACAATCTCCTTGTTGACGGTTGTTCAGAGTGAATCAAGTGGCATACGGAATTTGTATCCCCTCTTCATGGCACATGACGAGACTTTTAAGTCAAAAAAGACATAAAAGCAATGACATGTGAAGCCCGGGAGTCTCTGCAGTCCCCCTGTTGACGCCGAACTTTTTTGGTGTGTACTCATGCACTTGAACAGCAGGGAAGTGCTTCGCTGACTCAAACGAGACGGAACGAGACGGCTTGTTTGTCGTGAACACGGAAGGCTCCCATGTAAGGACATGAATCGAATGCTCCATCAATGGGATCTGACCGGAATGCGCGAGGCCCTCGCTGTCCGCCCGGGAAAAGAGTCGTACGCTGCCATGACGGGGCTCGCCCGACAGCGCTCTCAACCCTCACATCAGCCAAGGACAATGCTGCATGCGCCCCATTCCCGGTCGCCCCATCCGCCCAGCCGGATTGACCCTGCTCTGTCTGTCCAGCTCTCTGGCCCTGATGCTCGTCAGCCAGTTTTCCGTCTTTGACGGCCCTGGCGGTCTGGCGTTGATCATACCCTGGCTTGCCGTGCTGGCAATCCATGTGTTCATCGGCCCCGTGGCGCTGTATGCGACCCGCAAGCAGGGCCCGTCACTCTTCAAACCATTTATCTATCTCTATTTCCTCATCTTTGCCGGGGCGCATGTATGGCTGTTCATCCATGGTTCAGGACTGGACCGGGAGGCTCAGACAGTCTGGCAGCGTCACAGCAACCCTCTCGAAGCGGAATTGCACGCAACGCTGCAGGGATTCGAGATGCTGAAGGCCAGCAAGAAAGTTCCGGATCCCGGCCAGGTCGCAGTCGCTATCCAGTTCGTTCGGCGCGGTGCCGACAGCAACTTTCGTGGACTGCACTCCAAGCCTTTTCTGCTCCGGGCATGCGCCCTTGGCCAGGATGAACTCGCCTTGGCCATGCTGCAGCACGGCGCGGAAGCAAGTGTCTCCGACAGTTCCGGCGTGACCCCGCTTCACGCCGCGGCAGAAATGTGTTCGCCAGAGGTGATCAATGAACTGCTGCGCCGCCAGGCTGCAATCGATGCCCGCGATGCCTGGAAAAACACGCCACTAATATTGGCCGTGCGGGCGGGAAGGCTCGACAACGTAACGGCCCTCCTGAAACACGGTCCGCTCGTGGATTCCGTGGACCAGAACGGGCAGACGCCGCTTCTCGAAGCCGTCGCCCGCAACGACGCCCCGATGATACGTGCCATCCTGCTGGCCGGGGCGGACGTCAACACGCGCGACCTGAGAGGCCGTTCTGCGCTGGCCGTGGCGGCGACCGGCTCAAACCCGAACACCGCCCGCATCCTGCTGGAGCATGGGGCGGTGCTCAATACACCGGGACAAGGGGGATACCTTCCGCTACGCGAAGCGCTGCGCAAAGGCAGGATGGATGAAGCGGACGCACTTCTGAAAATCGGTGCGGACGTGAATGCGACCAACGCCGAGGGGGATTCTCTCCTTGCCGAGGTAGCCACCTTCAGTGTTCACTACAGCAGCAGCGGCTCGACGGGTAAGCACGGGATCATGGAATGGCTGTTGCGCAACGGCGCTGACCCTGACGGTCGCGACCGAAATGGAAGGACCGCGCACGAACTCGCGTTGCGGATGGGAGACGATGAAAGTGTCCGATTGCTTCTGCAGGCTGGCGCGAAGCACTGAATGGTATCCACGGGATCTCCTATCGAAGGGACAAAGGATCCCAGGTGCACGAGTGGGAAATCCCGATCACGCCTTGAATGAATCCTCGGTGCCTGAAACTGGGACCTCATCAATGCGAAGCGTTCTTGATGACAACGGACCAAGGGCATCGACGAAAGCATGTTGCTCATACGCCCGAAAATTCATGACCGAGACCCGAAATGACTCCGGCCCGGCGTGCAGGATGTTGACGCAGGCGTAGTCCTGCTCCAGGCGGAACAGATTTTCAAGCTGCATGCCCAGGATGCGACACAGGATCACACGGTTGACCCCGCCGTGGGCCACGATGGCCAGGGGTTCTTCCAGATCCGCAGTGGTCTCTTCGAAAGCCGTCCAGGCACGACGCTGCACGTCGGCGAAGCTCTCCCCTCCCGGTGGACGGAATCCTGCGAGGTTACGGCCGCGAGCCTCGTAGCGGCCGGGAAAGCGCTCGCGCACCTCGTCCACGGTCAGCCCTTCCCAGGTACCCAGTGCTATTTCGCGCAGATCCGGGACGGATTCCGGCACAATTCCCAGAGCCGCACCGATGATGCCCGCGCTCTGAACGCAGCGCGACAGAGGGCTGCACAGCAACCGTCCCACGCCTCGTCCGGCCAGGAATCCGGCGACGGCGGCGATCTGCTCCCGCCCGCGGTCCGTCAGAGGCAGGTCCGTCTGGCCCACGAACCGGCGTGGCAAGGACTGGGTGATCTCGCCGTGGCGGATGAGATAGATGACACTCATGGCAGAACCCCGGCGAGAATGGCCTCCACCTCGCGGCCACAGATCTTCTCGATCATGTCCCGCAGGGCCAGGGCGTTGCGCAGGCGGCCACGGATAGCGTCGCAGGCCTCCTCGTCGCAGCGGTACAGGTTCAGCTTCTCGCCGAAACGGTCCTCCACGGCAACGCGGCGGTCGCAACGAACCAGCTTGTCCGCCAGGCAGACAACCTCCTTCTCCGTGAGCACGCCCGAGACGGGCGGCGGAACATCCCGATGGGCGGCCACGATGTCCGACAGCCCACCGAGTCCAAGGCGCCCCAGCAGATCCCCGCCGGCGGCCTCATGCCCGGGCCAGCCCTTGGCTACATCGTGCAACAGCGCGGCGTTGTGAATCAGATTCAGATCGAGATTCCCCCCATGCCGGTTCAGTTCCCCGCCCAGACGCAGGGCCACGGCGGCCACGGCCCGGCCATGGGCCACGCCGCGTTCGGGCATGGACAGTCCGGCCAGGGCCAAGGCCTCGTCGTGATCGCCGACGCGCATGCGAGCGGCCCGCCCCCGCAGCACGAAAAAATCGTCCGCCGTATCGGCGTCCAGAAGAATTCCACGGTCCCAGACCGGAACGTCCAGGGCGTCGGCCCGCTCCAGGACGGTCTGCAGGCCGCAGCTGCCGTCGTGCTCCCGGATATGCGGGATCAGCTCCGAGGGGATGAGGGGCGGATGGCCGCGCTCGCCGCCGAAGACCGGATAGGCCACGCGGCCGTCATAGGCGTCGAGAAGCAGCTCGACCGTGGCCGGACGCACCAGCGGGATGTCCACGGGCAGAACGAAGAACCCGTCCCGGCCAGGTCCGGAGGACACGGCCGCACGCACCGAGGAAAACATGCCCGCCTCGTAATCCGGATTGTGCACGGTGTGGATGCCGAGCCTGCCCGCCTCGGCCCGGACCTCGGGGGCGCGGTGCCCTGTCACGGTCAGGATCCTGTGCACGCCGGCCTCGCGGAAGAGACGCACGCAGCGCTCCAGAACGGTCATGCCGCCAAGATCCATGAGTGGCTTGAAATCACCCATGCGCGAGGAAAACCCGGCCGCCAGGATGACGGCACCGAATCGTACCCCGTCCACGTTCATTCAGACAGCCCGGCCCGCTCGCTGATCAACTCGCCAACGATGCTGACCGCTATCTCTTCGGGGGTGTCGGCTCCGATGGGCAGACCGATGGGACAGCGCACCCGCGCCAGATCCTGCTCCGTGAAGCCCGATTCAAGCAGGGAACGGTACACCGCATCGCGCTTGCTCCGGCTGCCGATCATGCCGATGTACCCGGCACCCGTCCCCAGCGCCTGGGCCAGGACATCGCGGTCATGCAGATGCCCTCGGGTGACGATGACCACGTAGTCGTCAGGGCCAAGCTGGCCCAGGCAGCCGTCGAAATTCCCGAGCACGCGCACTTCGCGCGCTTCGGGATAGCGCTCGACACTGGCAAACTCCGAGCGGTCGTCCATGACCACCACCTCGAAACCGGCAAAAGCCCCGACCTTGGCCGTGGCCAGGGCCACATGCCCCGCGCCGACCAGATGCAGCACCGTAGGCGCGATGACGGGTTCCGCAAAAACGTGCACGCCATCCTCTTCCAGACTGAACGACTGGCGCGTCTTGACGGCCTTGCGTGCCAGCTCCGCTGTCAGTTTTTCGGGCAGTCCGGCTCCCGCCAGTCCGTCGCGAAACGTCCAGACGGCCAGCACGGGAGCCTGCTCCGGCGGCATGACGGTAAGCAGCACCGGCCTTTGACTTTCATGACGAAACTGTTCGATTCTTTCGAAAAATGGCAGATGCTGCGCAGAGACCCGCTGCAGCAGCACCTTCACCGCTCCCCCGCAGACCATGCCTGCGTCGGCGGCTTTGACGGAGCTCAGGTCAAAGGACAAGAAATGATGGGTTTCGTTCCCTTGCAGCATTTTTTCAGCCTTGGCCTGGCACGCGCCCTCGACAGCGCCTCCGCCCACCGACCCGAAAATGGATCCGTCGGACAGCACCAGCATGCGCGCCCCGGAAGTGCGTGGAGCCGAGCCAGAGCTCTCGACGATACCGCAAAAGACAGCGTCTTCCCCTTTTCGAAGAACATCTATGACAGACTCAAATATATCGCTCATGAACAACTCCCGCGTTTATCAAGGATGGTGCGTTTCAAGGTGTGCGACGGGGAAAAGAACTCCACCGCCTGCGCGGGCCCTGTCTCGAAGCTGTGGCTCTGTATGGCCATGTGCAGGGCAGGGACCGAATTCAGGGCACGGTGAATCTCCCGCTCCAGTCGCTCATGCCCCGGTCTGGCCAGGAATTCAACGCTGATTGCATCCCTTCCTGCCGAACGTGTCAGGGAGGCGCGATAATCAAGCAGGCCGTCGAGGCCGAAGAGGACGTCATCGAGGTCCTGGCTGGCCACGGAGAAACCTCCGGCAAGCTGGCAGGCCCGGCGCCGTCCGCGGATATCGCACAGCCGCGCAGTGACCCCGCCGCAAAGACAGGGCGACGTTTCGAGACTGGCCAGGTCTCCGGTGCGGTAGCGCAAGAGCGGCATGGCCTGGCGGTTCAGGGTGGTCACGACCACTTCCCCCACTTCGCCTTCGGGCACTACGTCGCCTGTGCGCAGATCGACAATCTCGATCAGCAGGTCGGACTCGCGCATGTGACAGCCCCCGTGCGCCTTGCATTCCACCCCCCCGGCAAGTCCCGTCTCGGTAGTGCCGTAGTGCAGAAAAGTCTCACAGCCGCAGACTTCCTCGATACGCGTGCGCAAAGATTGAGGAGCGTAATCCGAGCACAGGAGCATGGTGCGGACCAGACCGTGCGGCAGAACATAGGCGAGGGCCAGAAGATGCTGGGGCAGGCCTACGATGCTGGTAAAATTCTCGTCCCGAATGCGCGCGGCCAAGGCCTCAAAGTCTGTCGGCGGCCAGACGCCTGCGCATTCCACGCCACCTCGGGCCAGGGCACGGATGAGCAGATCACCGGTACTGTCCGGCAAGGAGAAAGGAAGCAGGGCCAGCACCCTGTCTTCGGAGGAAACGAGCGAGAACATGCCGTGCTGAAAAAAATCGACGGTCGAGTCAAGGTCCTCGCGCGTGAAATGCAGTCGTTTGGGAGTGCCGGTGCTGCCGGAGGTCTGCAAGGTGATGATGCGGGCCACTTCACACTGGGAAACGCAGAGCAGTTGCTGACCGTGAGCCGCCAAATCCGTGTTGCTCAAAAAGGGAAGACGCGCAAGGTCGGCGCTGGAGCGCAGAGAATCCGGGTCCAGTCCCGCCAGGCGTTCACGATACCAGGAGCTCTTTTGACGCGCATGAGCCACGGTTTTTCTCAGGGCGCCCATGCGGGCGGCCTCGATCCGTTCCCGGTCCAGGGGCCAGGCAAGACCAAGACGTCTGGCCGACATGGCGTCCACGCTGCTTGGCTTCATACGTGCCCGCGATACAGGCTGCGGCCGTCCCGGGCCGTCAGGTTGAAGGCGCAAAAAGGGATGAGCCGCCCGTCAGGCTGGGCCACGTGAATACAGCAGCCCTGCAGCCGTTCCAGGTTGAGGGTCCAGGCATCCTGAAAGGCCATGCCCGAAATGGTGAAGGTGTGCGTTCTGGCCCGCGCCAGAAAGCGGTCCAGGTCATTGCCAATCCCCGCAATGGACTCCGTGCCTGGGGGATCAGACGGCGCAGCGGAGGCGCAAGGAGCCGACCATTGCCGGGCCGTGACGCCGATGGATTTGAGGGCTCCGGCTTCGGCCGGTTTTGGCGTGCAGTCGCAGGAGCCGCTACCAAGGCGCATGAGCTCGCCGTCTTCGCGCGTCATGTACTTGGCCGAAAAAGAACACAGGGCATGCTCGCAGCCCGGAGGCAAAAAATCTCCCGCCCTGACCTCGCCGCCGCTTTGTTCGCACAGACCGGTCATCACTTCGGGCAGGGTGACGTGATCCGGGGAAAAATCAGCGGGAAAACGGCCGAAATAGCTCATGGGCTGAAAATGGACGCCGCGCACATGCGGCTGACGCTCAAGCCCGAACCGGACGATATTCCATAGCTGATCGGTGTTCACCCCGCGCGCCACGGTCGGCACGAGCACGATGCCAAGGCCCGCCGCAGCGGCATGATCCATGGCCTTTTTCTTTATCTCCAGCAGATCCCGACCGCGAAGGGTGCGAAAGACCTCGTCGAGAACGCCGTCAAACTGCAGAAAAATCGACGACAGTCCGGCTTCGGCGAGCTTTCCGGCCAAAGCGGGGTCTTCGGCCAGACGCAGCCCGTTGGTATTGAGCTGCACAAAGCCGAATCCGGCACGTCTGGCCAGCCCAACGATTTCCGGCAGATCGTCGCGTACGGTCGGCTCTCCGCCGGAAAGCTGCAGATTGCATCCGCCGGTGCGGGCCATGGTCTGCTCGAACATGCGCCGCAGGATGTCATGGTCAGGGTCCGGTCCCGCTCCCCCGCTGTCGGCAAAGCATACCGGACAGTGCAGGTTGCAGCGCGAGGTGATCTCGACCAGTGCCGTGCAGGTTCGCTGGGCATGGCGCCCGCACAGGCCGCAATCATAAGGGCAACCATTGCCGACCGCTTCGCGGACGCCGCCGCCAAAAGGGATCTTGGGCCGCACCCAGCTTGAAAAAGCCGGTTCACCGCGCCAGACCACGGTCGAATACTCTCCGTGCTCGGGACACCTTTTGACCATGTTGACAGTACCCCCGTCCTGCACCAGCTCCCCGCTCACCCGGTTCAGGCATTCAGGGCACACACTCCGGATGGAACCCAGCACCTTACCCATGGATATCGCTCGAAGGATCAAATCCGTTTTCAACCAGAATTGTCATGGCCTTGCCGAAGCACTCGGACACAAGACCGCCGCAGATGGACGCATCCGGCTTGCCGTCGGGCACGATGGCCGAGCAGGAGATGCCCCCGAAACGCTGTGCGGCGTACTCCTCATACCATTCGGCCAGCTCCGCGAGCATGAGGGGCAACCTGTCATGGGCCTGCTCCTGCGCGGTCCCTTTTCCGGCATGATAGGCGACAAGGCAGGCCGCGCCCGTCAGGGCCCCGCAGGCGCCCTGCGGCGAAGAGAAGCCCACGCACAGACCGGACATGGCCCGGATGAGACCCGGATTTTCAACGCCTTGCATCTCCAGCGCCATCTGCAGAACGATTTGGGCACAGCAGAAGCCCTGGGTGTGCAGGCGCAGGATGTCGAGATCGTATTCATTCATGTCGGCCTCGTGTTTTTTTAAATTCAAAAGCTTGTCGTGTCGCTCGAATTGCGTTCCATAGGTTTTATGGGTCCTATGGGACTTATGGGACCTATTACCCGGCATGCGCCATCAGCAGAAACAAGCCAGGCTTTGATACCCGCGATGCGTCGCAGGCCATCTGTGCCAGCAGCGGATCGCCGGTCACCGCCTGCCAGAAGCCGTGCAGGGAGCCGTGCCTGAACACGAAATCTGCGGCGGTTTTCTTCAGCATTTCGGTGTGCTCCTCGACCACGTCGATCTCAAATCCGGCACCGGTCACCTGTTCCAGCACCGTCTGCAGATCCGTGGCCTGCGCAAAACAGCAGCGCACGGGCCAGTCCCCGGTACGGCATCCGCGCGCGTAAATATCGGCCAGGGCGAGCGTTCCTCCTGGCCGAAGGACGCGGTAAAACTCCGTCAGCACGCGCTCCTTGTCGGTCAGGTTCCATGCGCATTCACACAGGATCAGATCCAGACATGCGCTTGGCAACGGCAGATCCGCCAAGTCGGCCAGCGCGACGCGCATGCCCTCGTTTCTGGCTTCACGCAGGAAAACCGCGTTCAAGTCCAGACCCACGGCCCGTGCCCCGCGCTCCCTGAGCAGGGCCAGACTCGCCCCGCATCCGCATCCGGCGTCAAGAGCCACGGCACCCTGCAGCGGGCCTGCCAGATCCAGCATGATCCGGGTCAGCTTCTCGCCGCCCGGACGTAGCGCCGGACCGAGGGATTTGCGCACCGGCGGGGAGGCGTAAAGCTCATTTGTCCTCAAGCAGCTGCTCCACTTCGAGAATCCGGCCCACGGCCAGCTCTTCGTAGATGTACACCGCACCGCACTTGGCACAGACCGGCAATTCCACATGAAAGGAGTTGCCAAGATACGTGAGTTCCACCCGGCCGAGCTCCAGGGTCTGACCGCAGGGCTCGCAGACCCAGTTCATATCCTTGGGCTCAAATGTGAGACTGCTCATATCCGTCCTCCTGCGATGCGCATGCGATGGGACCAGGCCCGCAGCACCTCGAACCCATCCTTTACGTCCCTGAATTCCACCCAGAAGGTGACCTCTCCAAGCTCGGCCGCGACGATTCTGCGGCCGTCTTCGCCATGGACCAGACCTCTTGCGCCGTTGCGGACCTGGTGCAGGACCTGGCGCAGGTCGTCTTCGAGGATGCGCCGGGTCTCCAGCAGTTCGGCAACTTCGGCCGAATAAACCAAGGACACGTCCTCCCAGGGCTGACGCGGCATGCCGTCGCGGCCGTGACGGCCCAGGAGCGCGTCCTTGAGCCTGCGCCGGTTCACGCGCCGGGCCGAGATGCCGGCAGGCGGCTCCGAGGCGCCGTGGGCCACTTCGGGGAAAAGCAGGTCAAGGATGTGCAGGACGGGCTTGCCGGTCTTGGCCAGCTGATCGCGACACATGGCGCAGTAGGTCAGGAAACAGGCCTCGGACTGGGCCACCCGCGCCTCTGTCACCTTGCGGGCCAGGGCCGGATTGACGTTGTCCATGAGCCCGCCGAAGCCGCAGCATTCCGTCAGCTCGCCGGACATGGGCAATGGCGCCATTTGCTGCCCGAGCTTTTCCAGCACGGCGCGAACTGCCCCGCGCGTGTCGGCGTCGTGCCGGGAGGTGCAGGGGTCGGACAGTGCCAGAGCCTCGCGGGCCTCCCCGGGAATCAGGGACTCGCCGGCCAGCAACGACCAGACCGATTCGGCGCGGAAAGCCGGCAGGTGCTCGCGGAACATCTTCAGGCAGGTCGAACAGGCCGTGACTACCCTGGGGCTGCCCATGGTCTTCCAGGTCTCCTCCAGCTTGCACAGCTTGCCCGCGAACTCGTCCTCGCGCCCTGCCCAATGGGCCGGAGCCGCACAGCAGTCGAGCCAGATGCCCGTGCGCGGTTCCATCTCCAGCAGACGGTCGTAAAGACGCAGAGTCTGATCGGGCCGGATGCCGGAGAGCTGACAGCCCGGGAAAAAGAGCACCGCACTGTCCGGAGCTTCTGGCGCATGCCGGATGAAGGCAGCCTGCTCGCTCCCGGCCGAACGCATCTCCTCCAGGGCGAACCAGTGGGCAGACGGCGGCATGCGGTTCTCGCGCACCATCTGACGTCTGGCATCCAGGCACATTTCGGCCATGGAGAAATCGTTGGGGCACAGCGTCTCGCACTGCCCGCACAGGGAGCAGGAGTTGATGAACGTGTTGGCCTGATGCACCCCCCCGCCCTTCACTATGGCCGAATTGTTGAAGACACGGCGTGCGTAGCTCTTGGGGTACGCGCCGTACTCGGTCAGGTACACGCAGTGCTTGACGCACTCCAGACACTGGCAGTCGATGCAGCGCGCCGCTTCTCGCAGGCCCTCTTCCATGGTGAATGCTACGCCGTCGGCCGGGACCACCCTCTGAACCGGGGCAATGTCCCTGGTCTGGGTAAAAAGCGAGGTTTGGCCGCAGCGCAAAAAAACGCGGCTCGAGGTCAGGGAGGCGCCTTGCAGATAGCGGTCGATGGAGACGGCTGCTTCGCGGCCATGGGAAAGAGCGCTGATGAACCGGTACGGCCGATCTTCCATTGCGCCCGTGAACCATCCCGGACGTTCCAGGGCAAAGGTGCCTGGATCAGGAGAACCAAGGACGGCCAGGAGTTCCGGAGCCATTGTGTCATCCTGGCCCACGTACACCGCGTCGGCCGGATGCGCTTCCACCAGGGCCGCATCCACGACGGAGACGGACACGTAGGTCACATGCAGGGAGGCGAGCCTGGACAGCTCCTCGTCGAGCACCCGGGTCGGCAGCTCGGTCTCCGGCAGGTCGCGAAGCCATCCGCCGGGAGCCTCGCCGAGGTGGTACACGGTCACGGGGTAGCCCTTCTTGCCCAGATCGAAAGCCACGGCCAGGCTGCTCGGTCCTCCCCCAAGCACCGCCACTTTCCTGGGGCGGGCGGGAAGTCGCAGCAGCCTGCCCTTGGGCTGGGTCTCACGGATGCACAGGCGCTCGAGCCCTCCCAGGGCCACGGCTCCTCCAAGATCCCCGCGCACGCAGAACCCCTCGCAGGGGGCCTCGCACAAACGGGCCGTGATCGCCGCAAGGGGCATGCTCTTCTCAAGCACGGCCCTCGCCGCGCCCGGATCGCCTTTGGCCATTGACTGGGCGAAAGCTCTGGCGTCAACTCCCAGAGGACACCCGGCCTTGCATCCGGGGGGTTCCTCCTGGATGCACTTGCCTTCCCATTCCCTGAGTTCCTTCTGGTCCATGCCTACTCCTTGAAAATAAAAAAGCCCTCCGGGCGCAAAAGCGCCCGGAGGGAGGTTGACCAGGTCATTATTTCTTCATTGCAGCCAGGATTTTCTCCGGCAGTGCGGGAATCTCGCGCAGACGAGCGCCGCAGGCGTTGTACACGGCGTTAAGGACCGCGGCGTGAGGAGCGGTCAGAGGCATTTCACCGACACCGGAGGCGCCGAAAGGACCGTCGGCACGCGGAGTTTCCACGTAGGTGATGTCCATGGAGTCCGGGATATCCTTGATATAGGGGATGCCTGCACCGCGCATGGTGGCATGCTTCTTCAGATCCTCGTAATCCTCGGTCAGCGCCAGGCCGATGCCCTGGGCCACGCCGCCGTAGATCTGACCGTCGACCAGAGAGTAGTTGTTGACCTTGCCGATATCGCCGACAATGGCCATCTTTTCGACAGTGGTCTTGCCGGTGGCTACTTCAACGGCCACCTCGGACAGGAACAGGCCGTACATGTAGCAGCAGAAGGGGCTGCCCTGACCATTGGCGTCGCAGTCCTTGGCCGGAGCGGTCCATTTGCCGTTATACTTCGTGGGCAGCTTTTCGGCGACCATCTCATTGTAGGTACGGAATCCGCCGGAGGGCTTCTTCATGGCCTTGAGCAGCTGCTCGCAGGCGTTGATGATGGCCTGACCGCCCATGACCTGGGAGCGGCTGCCGCCGGCGGGACCGGTGTTGGGGGCCACGCGGGTGTCGTTCATGACCAGACGGATCTTGTCAGGCGTGATGCCCAGGGGCTTCAAGGCCTCGTGAGCCGTGCCCAGGGTGCCCATGTCGGCGCCCTGACCGTGATCCTGCCAGCAGTCGTAGATGGTGACGGTACCGTCGGACATCAGTTCGGCATCGGCGGCGGCGGAGTCGGCACCGTCAAGGCCTGCGCCGTAAACGCCCAGGGCAATGCCCACGCCGCGCTTGACTTCGTCGGTGGAGGCAGCGGCAGCGCGCTTCTTGGCTTCCTCGTACTTGGGCCGCATGATGTCGAACATCTCGGGCAGGCTGTACACCTCAGGATCCTGGCCCGTGGGGGTGGTGGAACCCTTGCGGTAGACGTTCTTGTAGCGCAGCTCGAAAGGATCCAGGCCCAGCTTTTCGGCCAGTTCGTCCATCAGGGTCTCGGACGGGAACTCGGATTCGGGAGCGCCGTAACCGCGGAACGCTGCGCCCCAGCAGTGGTTGGTGCAGACAGTTCGGCCTTCGCCGCGAATGCTGGCGATATCATAACCGGCACCGATGTACTGGGCTCCGCGCAGAGTCAGCAGGTCACCGAACTCGGAGTACGGGCCATGGTCGACGGTCCAGTCGGTTTCCATGCCAAGCAGCTTGCCGTCCTTTGTGGAAGCCAGACGCACGTTGGTCCAGAACGGAGAGCGCTTGCCGGTGTAGGCCTGCTGCTGACGATAGTCGTACACCAGATTCACGGGACGACCGGTAGCCAGGGCGGCGGCGCCGACCAAGGCTTCCAGGGTCGGGCTGAACTTGTAGCCGAAGGTGCCGCCTGCGGGGTTCTGGACCAGGTGCAGCTGATCGGGTTCCAGGCCGAGACCCGGAGCGATCATGTAAAGATGCAGGTGCAGACCGATGGACTTGGAGTGGATGATCAGCTTTCCTTCGTCATCGATATAGGCAAAGCCGCAATCGGGCTCGATGGGCAGATGGGGCTGGCGCGAGGTATAGTAACTTCCTTCGACCACCACATCGGCTTTATCGAAGATGGGTTTTGTTTCCGCGCCCTTGGCGATCTTCTGGATGTAGTAGACGTTGGGCGTGCCGGGATGAATCTCGATGGCGTCCTCGGCCATGGCCGCAGGAGCGCTCATGTATTCGGGCAGCTGCTCGATTTCAACCTTGACGGCCTTGGCAGCGGCCTTGGCCTGCTCTTCCGTGTCGGCGCAGACGATGGCGATGGCGTCACCGTACTGGAAAATCTTCTCGTCGCACAGGATCGGACGATCCCATCCGTCACCCTTGTTGGTGGGAAAGGTGATCAGGCCGGTGATGCGGTTCTTGCCCTTCACATCCTTGTGGGTGACGACCTTGAAGACGCCGGGCATCTTCTCGGCTTCGGTGGTGTCGATGGACAGGATCTTGGCGTGGGACACTTCGGCCTGCACCATGGCGCACTGCAGGGTGCCGGCGGGCAGCTTCAGGCCCAGATCAGCGCCGAAATCCAGGGTGCCGGTGACCTTGGCCATGGCCGAAGGACGGGGGTAGCGGGTGCCCCAGACACTGCCATCGGCAGGCATCTTGAATTCGAGGTCGGCCGCGCTCTTCTCGCCACGCAGCACCTTGGCCGCGTCCATGACGGCGTCCACCAGCGGCTTGTAGCCGGTGCAGCGACAGGCGTTGCGATGCTTCTGAAACCAGTCGCGGACTTCGTCGCGGGTCGGGCTGGGATTGGTATCCAGCAGGCCCTTGGCGGAAACGATGAAACCGGGAGAGCAGAATCCGCATTGGGCAGCGCCGTGGAGCATCCAGGCGAGCTGCAGCGGGTGCGGGTTGGCCGGAGTGCCGATGCCTTCGATGGTGATGATTTGAGCGCCGTCATCGACGCGTTTCATCTTGGTCGCGCAGGCGCGCACGACCTTGCCGTCCATGATTACGCTGCAAGCGCCGCACTGGCCTTCGCCGCAGCCGACCTTGGTACCGGTCAGGCCGATGCTCTTCCTGATCACATTGACCAGGGTGTCTTCCGCATCGACCACCAGGTTCCTTGGGATGCCATTGACCACAATTTGCTTCTTAATCATTCCAGTTCCTCCAAATAACAATGTGAATGTCCGAACAGAATCTGCGTGGCGACGTTAGAGTTTGCCGAAGCCGCAGGCCGGGTAATGGCAACTGGGGCAGCTTTCGCAAAGACCTCCGTGGCCGAACGCAACAATATCCTTCCGCTCCAAACGCTCCCCGGTCAGCAGACGGGGCACGATCAGATCGAAAATACTGGCTTTGTAGTACATGACGCATCCCGGCAGTCCGACCACGGGTACGTCATCCAGATAGGCAAGCATGAACATGGCGCCGGGATAGGTGGGGGCGCCGTAGGAAACGACCCGGGCTCCGGTCGCCCTGATGGCTGCGGGAGTCTGGTCGTCGGGGTCGACGCTCATGCCGCCGGTGACGGCGATGAAATCAGCGCCCCGCTCCTTGAGGCCCATAATGGCCTGGACTGTCATCTCGACCTGGTCCGAGACGAAAACCTGATCCAGAACGGTGGATCCAAGGGCCTCGAATTTCTTCCTGAGCACCGGTCCAAACCCGTCCTTGATGCGCCCGGTGAAGACCTCGCTGCCTGTGGTCACCACGCCGACGCGTGCGGGTTTCAGGGGCCGCACCTCGATGAGCGGAGCATGCTCGCGACAGACGCCTTCGGCCTCCTGCAAAAGCTCCTCGGGCACCGCCAGCGGGATGACCCGCGTGCCCCCGAGCACCCTGCCCGCCTTCACGAACTGACCGGTGTGAATGGTGCCAAAGGTAACGTCCGTTATGGAATTGAGGCGGAAAAGACCGTTTACATCTATGGAAAGAGCGCCGTCATGGGCCGCACTGAGTGTTGACTTGCCTTCGCTCGGCGAACTGATGACGATGCCCTGACCGGCGGCGGCCCGTGCCAGGCGCAGGGCGCATTCATCCTCGTGGACGTAGCCGTCCCTGGGATCGAAAACGTAAAGATGGGCCTTGCCGATATCGAGCAATGTGGAAATGTCATGCGGACCGACAATGTGTCCGCGCCGAAAGGCAGGCCCCTTGGCCTCTCCGGGAACGATGCGGGTTATGTCATGACAAAGAACGGTGCCGACTGCTTCTTCAACGGGGATGGCTTTCATCGCATGTCCAAAATATATCTCGATTGGCATTTTAAAGTTAAAACATGTCATTTTTGACATATTTTAAGACCTGAGGAACCTCAACCACCTATGATCATGCATTAATCTGCATCCCTGCCACGACCGCATCCAGTCGGAATCATGGGTCAGGCAGTCAAGCGAAATTACTATGTCACAGGAGGCATATCGACGCATAAAGGCAAAAACAAGGCCAATGTGGTTGAATTATCGCTTAAAAAAATTTTAACACACCGATTTAATTCAAAATATAACTTTTCAAAGCAAAACATCGGTCACTCATTCAAGTTTATTCGTGACGGCCCTCTGCTGAATTGTCCCAAATCGAACCACCCAAAACACGGAAAATGGGATAAAATGACACAATACTCCTGCATGATTTCAGCGTGAGTTCATGAACCGCCATTTCAGACAGGGCATAGGTTCCCAGATCGTTTGGGCCTCGACATATGTCCAAAAAGGCACAATAAATGCTTGTCTCTGCCATCAAAACATTCAAGGAGAACTCATGAACATAGCAGTCACCGCCGCCGGAGAATCCCTGAGCAGCCTCGTCTTCGGCGAATTCGCCCAAACTCCCTGTCTGCTCATAGTGGACACGGAAACCATGCTCTGCACAGCACTGCCCCACGTACCCAGACAAGGGTCAGACCAGGCTCTTGCCCGGGTGATCCTCGAACACAACTGCGAGGCCGTCATTACCGGAAAAATCGGGGAGGATGCGTTCAAGATACTCGCCGACGAGGCCGTGACCCGATACTGCGGAACGGGCATGACAGCGGCCTACGCCCTTGAAGCCATGGAGAATCGTGAGCTGCAACTGATCCGCAATCCGGAGGGAACGGACGAATGCAACGAGAATCATCACGAGCTTGAAGAACTGCAGGTCTGCAGCGGACACCATCACTGATCCGCTGCAAAAGCGACCGCTAGAGGGAGGGACGGTGTTCGGCGGACAGTCGCGGGGGCCTGCGGGTCGAATGACTTTTCTCTTCGAAACTCTGCACCCTTTCGGGGAAGATGTGCCGGGCTTCGTCCACGGCGACTTTCTCCACAGCCTCGAACCAGGCCCTGAAGCGTTCGCGGATGCGCCGACCGTCCGCGGTCAGCCGGTACCCGCCGCGTCGGGTGCCCGAAGACTCCACCAGCACCAGGCCCAGGGCCTCCTCGGTGGCCTTGAGTTTCCCCCAGGCCGCTCGGTAGGACATGCCCAAGGCCTCGGCCGCCTTGCGCAGGGAGCCATGCTCCTCGATCTTGTCCAGGAGCATGACGCGGCCCATGCCAAAGTACACGCTCTCGCCGGACTCCAGCCACAGATGCATGCGAACGGTGGGTGTCTTCATTTTCTTCCTCACTTACCGAAGGGGCATTTGGGGTAGGTGCAGCGCTTGCACTGCATGCACATGCCGCCGTGGCCCAGGCGGGCCAGTTCGCGACGCGTTGGCGACATCCCGGCCAGGATTCTGGGCAGCAGGATATCGAGGCTTGTGGTCTTGAAATAGAGCGCGCAGGCCGGAACGCCGATGACCTCCACGTCCCCGATTTCGGCCAGCAGCGACATGGCGCCGGGCAGGATCGGCGTGCCGTAGCGCATGTTCTCAACCCCGGCGTCGGCCAGACCCAGTCGGGTCACGTCGCCGGGATCCACGGACAAGCCCGCCGTTGTGATGATCAGCTCCGCGCCGCGCCCGAGCATGCCCCTGACGGCGGCGCCGATCCGCTCACGATCGTCGGGGACGATGTCCGTGGCCACAACGGGACAGCCGTAGGCCTCCACCTTGGCCGTAATGATCGGAATGAAGCGGTCCTCGATCAGGCCCTGAAAAACCTCCGTGCCCGTGACCAGAATGCCGACCTTGAGCCGTCGCAGGGGGCGGATCTCGAGCACCGGCCCGCCGTCCAGCACTCCCAGCACATCATCGAGCACGCTGCGTTCGAGGTAGAGTGGAATGGCCCGCGTGGCCGCGATCTGCTGCCCTTTCCCAACCACACTGCAGGCGTGACGGGTGGCGCACATGACCCCGGGGACGGAGTTGAACTCCTCCAGCACCTCCTTGTTGACGAACAGCAGGCCCTCACGCTCGGCGGTCATGGTGACCTTCCCCTCACGAGGCTCCCCGGAACAGTCGATGCCGTCGCCGGCCAGCGCCCTGGCCATGACGCGGGCCGCGTCGTCCTCGTGCACCCAGGACTCGTCGGCCCCCTCCTCCTGCACATATACCTCGAAGCGACCCATGCGCTGCAGGCGGCAGACATCGCCCACGTCGAGGATCTGTCCGCGGGCGAAAGCCGCGTCCTTGCTCGTCCCCGGCTCTATGCACGTCATGTCGTGCAGGGCCTTCTCGCCCACGGCTTCCTCGGTCGTGACGACCCTGAGCCGTGGCCCGTCAAAACTCAGCTCCCGGCGATCGTGACCGCCGATCCAACCTGCGTAAGGCGACTCGCCCCGGCAGGAACGGCAGACCGAACCGTCGCGGGACGGGTAGGCCTGCCCGCAGGAAGGACAGGCCGCGATGGCGCCCTTGCCCCGTCCGCCAATGAATTCGGGCCGCAAGGCGATTTCCCTTACGGAACAGATGGACGCCCCGGCCAAGCGAATTTCCTCGCGCAGGCGGTCACTGTCCTGCTCCTTTTTGGGCTTTAGCTTGAAAAGCCACTCACGAATGGTCGGATAGGGTTCGAGCAGGTCCGTCTCCACGGCCACCCGCACGCCCTTTCCGGAAAATTTGTCGAACAGGGACACGGCGTAGAGGCCGAGATTGAAAATTCGCAGCCAGCCGTTACCCACCGTGCAGGGGGTCAGCATCTGCACGGCGTCGGGCAGGCACCAGGCGGTTTCGGAAATGGCGTCGAAAAGGATCCCCTCGGCGATATGGCTTCTTGCTTCATGGACCATGAACCCGCCCAGTATGAGGCCAGGTGCGGCATACCCGTGAAAACGACCTGCCGCCTCAATGAATCCGTCTACGGTGTACGGACCGATGACTGGGCTGGCATAACTCAGGGCTGAAGATCCATCGGGCATATTCATGGGCGCTCCTAATGATAAATTTTATGTCACTTTGCGTCGGAACTTATCATGGAATACCTCCGTCGCAACGCGCGCCCACGGCACAACCCAGCGCTTTGGCCCAACCCTTTTATTTGACAATTATCCACGTTCATTGTTTTTTATTCTTCAAATCACACCTATGGGTCTTTTTGACCCAGCCGAACGAAGCCCCGTCACTATTATGCCTTGTTAGGCATCATTGTTTGTGACAAAAACGTCCCTGACGCATCATTGAAGCCTGAACACATTCACGATCCGGCACGACACGGCATGGCAAAAATAGACATAATACGCTTTAATAGCTTGACTTTCACGGAAAATTCTGCGCGAAGATTCTTTTTGGATTTTTGCTGGAAAAACCATCAAAGATATTGCCCTAACTGCAAAAACCGCAAGCTTTACCGGCTCGCCGACGGAAGGCGAAGATGCGGCCGCTGCGGCTACACCTTTCATGATTTCAGCCGACGCTTCCTGAATCGCTGCGCCTTCACCGCACGGCAATGGCTCTGGTTCCTGAAACTTTTTGCCCTGGACATAGCCCCGGCCGGCATAGCAACGGAAATGGACCTCAATTACGCGACGGTGCTCAAAGCGGCGGATACGGTGCGCCGGGCCATCGTGGCCCAGGCGCTGGACGCACAGGGACTCTACGCGGCGGGCATCTGGCCCGGCCCGGGCAATCCCATTCCGGCGCAAGCGATCATCGACTCTCCGGTCTTCGGCATCATCGAACTGGGCGGCGTGGCCATCTGCGACCTCATGCCTTCCTTGTGCGCCGAAAATCTGCTGCACTTCAAAATAAATTTCTGCCTGAAGACGGCCAGCATCGGCCAGGTTGTCTACACCGCGCCCTACAAGCAGTATCAATCCCTTGTCTCCTGCGGACCCGGGCTATGGCCTGCCAGGCACATCAAGCACGCGGACAGGCGCCTGCCCGTTGAGGGGTCCCCGTTCTGGACCTTCACCAAGCTGCGCCTGCGCCACATGCGCGGCATACCGGCCTCGCATTTTCCGCTCTATCTGAAGGAATGCGAACTGCGCTACAATTCCCGAGACCAGGACCTTGTTCCCCTCCTGGCCCAGATGCTGTGCATGTTTGTGCCGCGCTCATGACCCGGATATGCTCCGCACCAAAATCGGCGACCAGAAAAAAAAACGGCCGCCAACGGACTCGCCCAGTCCATTGACGGCCTATCACCGAAGGAGGAGGGTGAATAATGTTTGAAGTCAGGATGCCTTGGCAGCGGACGCGGCCAGTCCCATCGCGGTCCAGGGGGCCGGGGACAAGGGCACATATCCTCTGCTCTGGGCAACCGCGTCCAGATGCACAAGCCCAAGGGCCGCCACATCAAGATCCACCTTGTCGAAGCTCTCGATAAGATCGAGGCACGGCAGGTAGTGACGGCATTCTTCGCAGGCGTAAATGTGCTCGCGGGGCGAGTCCGGCGGGGAAAAACGAACCAGGGTCTTGTGGTCCTGATTGCCGCAACCCGGACATTCCAGTCGCATGAAACGCCAATGGTGGCTGCATGTGGGACAGTGGTGCCACAACTCGCCGCCTTTGGAGATCAGAAAATCAGTCTGGCCCGAATGACATTCGAGCGTGGCCAGATCCGGGGCCGAACCGCAGATCGGGCAATGGGACTTGCGCCAGAGATCGGCGGGCGCCAGGGACAAAAGGGCCTCTTTTTGTGTTGCGATGCATGGCCCATACGCCGTCTGCAACGCCATCAGCAGAAATTCGGGGCTCACGCCCGCCAGTGCGGCAGCCTTCGTCAGGGCCTCCTCTTCGCCATGAACAACCGCGCGCAGACAAAGGTTCAGCCAGCTCAGGTCCTCGCCGAGTCGTTTTCCGATGCTTTCCAGCGCATCATGCAACGGAGGGAAAACCACACCGAGAAGCGGCCACAGTTTCGACGCAGCCTGCCGCAAGGAAGGACCGAACTCTTCCGGACTCAGGAATGCCACCAAGGGCTCTCCTCCCAGAAAACGCTCCTCTTCATATGCACACTTCGCCGTTTTCACGACGGGCAATTCCTCCCGCACCTCCGCCTGACAGCCCAACAGCATTCCGAATCGTTCGATTATTTCGCGAAACGCAACGTGCCTGCCGGCCATTTCGTTCAGAAGGGTTTGCCTGGATTGAATTTCCGTGGAAGGCATGTCTGCTCCTTGTGAAAAGGCCCGCCGGGAATTCCCGGCGGGCCGTGTTTGTGAATGAATCAGCCCAGGATGTTGCGCAGGGGTCTGGCCAGACCCGCGAGGAAGTCAGCCCGGTTCAGGGGCTTCACTTCGCGGCGGGCGTACAGGTGGTACATCTCACGCGGCTGGCTGACCAGATAGATGACCGCAAGGTCTTCCATGTCCAGCAGTTCCGCCTTGGGATATTCCTTCTTGACCCTGGCAAGGCTTTCCTCGGCCAGCTTGAGCATGTCGTCCCGATCGCCGAAGTTCATGGTCCCGGTGCAGCATGACTTGACGCACATGGGAATCATCCCGGCCTGCACACGATCAATGCACATGTCGCACTTGGTCAGCATGCCGGTGGCATCATTGCGGCGAGGGACATTGTAGGGGCAGGCTTCGATGACCTCGTCGCACTGTTCCTTGGTCAGTTCCTTCGTCTTCTCGGTACAGATGACGATGCCGGTGGCTTCATCGATGATGATGGCTCCATCCACATACGCATCTGCCGCGGCCTTGCAACCGGGCTGCAGGCAGTGCCGGCACTGCTCCGGAAAAAAGAGCCACTCGACACGGCCTTCTATCCGGTGTTCCGAGAAACGGACCAGTTTGAAGTTGTTGGGGTTCAGATCCGGCGGATTCTGATGCGTGCCGGTCTGCTTGGTGGGCACGGCTTCGTGACCGTTCCACTGTTTGCACGCCACCTGACAGCCACGGCAAGCCGTGCAGCGGGTGGTATCAATGAAGATGCTCTTCGTCATGACATTCCTCCCTGCTTAGATGGCCAATTCCGTGACCTTGTCGGCCTTGCTCACATTCACCAGACACGCCTTGTATTCCGGAATCGTGGTGTTCGGATCGCCCACGGACGGGGTAAGACGGTTGGTGGCGTCGCCGCAACCGGGTGTTGTCCAGCCAAAGCAGAAGGGCATGCCGACCAGGTGCACGATCTTGCCCTCCACCTGGAACGGCACGATACGCACCGTAACCATGGCGATGGCCTCGACCTTGCCGCGGATGCTCTCGACCACGACCACGTCGCCGTTCTTGATGCCTTTTTCGGCGGCCAGTTCGTGGCTCATCTCCACATACTGCTGCGGTTCAGCCTCGAGCAGATACGGTGTGTTGCGGGTGTCGCCGCCGCCGCACCAGTGCTCCGTAAGGCTGTAGGTGGTCAGCACGATGGGATACTTCGGGTCAGCGTTACCGGCCAGCAGATCCATATCGGCCTTGGCCACCTTCATGCAGGGGTTGTTCATCTGCTTGGAGAAGGGGTTCTTGGCCAGCGGGGTTTCCGCGGGTTCGTAGTGTTCCGGGAAGGGTCCGTCCACGCGGCCAGGACCGAAGATCTGACCATGGCCCTCGGCCTGCATGATGAAGGGGTAGGTGCCCTTTTCTTCGGCCATGGGCGGTGCTCCGCCGTCCGGCACATCGCCGACCCACTTGCCGCCTTCCCACAGGATGACCGGCAGCTCGGGGTTGAAAGGCTTGCCTTGCGGATCCACGGAGGCGCGGTTGTACAGGAGACGGCGATTCATGGGCCACGCCCAGGTATAGTTCGGGAACAGGCCCAGCTTGGCCTGCATGGGCGTCTGGGTCAGCTCGCGACGCTTGGTCAGGTTCTTGCCTGCCTCGGGGTAGGCGCCACAATACAGCCAGTTAAGGCTGGTGGTTGAACCGTCGGCCTGCAGGGCCGGGAAACCGGGTACATGATCGCCCTTCTTGTAGGTCTTGTCTTTGATGGTCGTGTCACGGGTGAAAACGCCGTTGATCAACGCGGACATCTGGTCGGCATCGTACTTCTCGGGCCACCAGTGGCTCAGGACGCCTTCGGCGAAGGTGCCCTTGTCCTTGGCGTAGAGGGCCTGCACGCGTTTGAAGATCTCGACCAGCATCCAGCCCATGGACTTGCTCTCGCCCAGTGGCTCGTAGCCTTTGTGGTGCCACTGGTGCCAACGGCCGGAGTTGGAGGTCGTGCCGTCTTTCTCGCCGCGCTGGCAGGAAGGCAGCATGAAGACCTCGGTCTTGATCTTTTTCGGATCAAGTCCTGGCTGACGCCAAAAGGACGCGGTCTCGGTGTCGTGGACCTCGCCCATGACCAGCCAGTCGAGAGTCTGCATGGCCGCACGGATCTTGTGCGTGTTGGGCATGCTGATGCACGGATTGTGTCCAAAGATCATGCCGCCTTTCATCTTGCCCTGGTACATGCGGTCGAACATGAACATGGTCGAATAGTCCACGCCTGCATCGCACTTGGGCAGCAGCTGATATCCGAACTCGTTCTCGGCCGTGGCGTTGTCGCCGAACCAGCCCTTGAGCAGGCTGACGACATACTTGGGCCGGTTGCCCCACCAGTTCACGCTCTTGGGATCGTTGGTCTTGGGGGTCGTGGCCTTGAGGTAATCTTCGAGCTTGGGCCAGGTGGTTGTCGGCACGGCGTGGTAGCCGGGCAGGATGTGCCACAGGATGGCATGGTCCGTGGAGCCCTGGACGTTGGGTTCGCCGCGCAGGGCGTTGACGCCGCCGCCGGCCACGCCGATGTTGCCCAGGAGCAACTGGATCATGGCACCGAGCCGGATATTCTGGCAGCCGACGGAGTGTTGGGTCCAACCAAGGGCGTACATGATGGTGCCGGCCTTGTCGGGCTTGCCCGTGGCCGTATAGGCCTCGTACACCGCGAGCAGGTTGGCCTTGGACACGCCCGTCACGGAAGAGACCGTGTCGAGATTGTACCGTTCATAGTGTTTTTTCAGCTGCTGGAACACGCAACGCGGATCCTTGAGGGTCTTGTCGCGCTTGGAAATGCCGTTCTCGTCCTTGGCAAAGGCCCACTTCTTGCGGTCGTACGTGCCCGTGGCAGGGTCGAAACCGGAGAACATGCCGTCCTCGAACTTGTAATCTTCGCCGAGGATGAAGGAAGCGTTGGTGTACTCGGCGACGTACTCCTTCTGAATGAGGTCATTCTCCAGGATATACTTCACCATACCGCCCAGGAAGGCGATGTCGGTTCCGCTGCGGAGCGGAACATGAAAACTGCTCCGGGCCGAGGTACGCGAAAACTTGGGATCCACATGGATCACCTTGGCGCCCTTGTCCTTGGCTTTAAGCACCCATTTGAAGGAAATGGGGTGATGTTCGGCAGCATTGCTGCCCATGATCAGAATGGCATTGGCGTTCTTGATATCAATCCAATGCTGGGTCATCGCACCGCGTCCAAACGACTCTCCCAGAGCCGCTACAGTGGGGCTGTGTCAGACCCGGGCCTGATGGTCCATGTGCACACCGCCCAGGGCGCGACACATCTGGTGCGCCAGTGCGCACTCTTCGTTGTCCATCTGGGAGGTGCCTAGCTGGAAGTAGGATTCCCAGCGATTGACGGTCTGTCCCTTTTCGTTCTTGAAGATGAAATCCTTGTCGCGCGTGTCCTTGATCTTGTGCGCGATGCGGTCCAGCATCCAGTCCCAATCCTTCTCTTCCCACTTGTCGGCGCCGGGGGCGCGATACCTGGGCTTCAACACGCGGTGGTCGCTGACGTGCATGGCGTAATACGCCGCGCCCTTGGCGCACAGGGCGCCTTCGCTGACGGGATAGTCGGGGTTGCCCTCGGAACTGACGAGCTTTCCGTCCTTGATGTGCATGATGATCTCACATCCGCAGGAGCAAAAAGCGCAGGTCGAGATGACCTCCTTGGCTCCCTCGATCTTCAGGGCCTTCGCATAAGCGTAGGCGGGCTTCAGATCGAACCCCAGTTGGCCCAGGGACATGGCCGCAACGCCCGCCCCGGTGATTTTCATAAACCCTCGTCGTGAAAACGTAGCCATCAAAACCTCCATGGTTTCATGTTCCTGCACCCTTGAACTCCCGCTTCACAAAGTGGGTAGTAGGTGCAAAGATGATGGCTCAATAGCACTTCAATCAATATTTTCAATATGTTATAAAAAACACATATGACGTTCTTTTCAATTTTGAAGGCAATTTTCCGTGATGGTCCGCCATGAAAACGATGCGGTGCGGCGGGATTGGAGGCGGGGGGATGATGTCAGGACCATGCCGCGCACTTCCCCCCGGCCAGGGGATGGTATACGATTGTGCCTTCGCGCATCGCTAACGGGGAGGATTCATGGGCATACGAAACAAGCTGCTCGCGCTGCTTCTCTTCATTTCTCTCGCCCCGCTGCTCGTCGTCGGGTTCGAATTTCGGGACAACCTGGCCGTGCTGGGTGATGGTTTCGTGGACAGGAGTTCCCGAAATGTCATGAACAACGCCCGTTCCTCACTGAAGCGGATCGCCGAGGACCACGCCCGCATCCTGAGGCGGGAGAAGCAGCTCCTCGAATCCAATGCGCAGTTTCTCGCCTCCAGAATCGAGGGCATCCTGTACGGGCACGAGCACAGCACCAGTGATCCCCGAGCCCTGCCATCCGCGGCACAGGTCTTCGCCGCCCGTGACGATTACTACTTCCTTCACAGGGGAGGACGTCAGAGCCTTGAGGTCGACTTCGATGCGATGGAAATCGAAAACACTGCGCGGGGCGTCTCCGAAGCCGAGACGTCAATCCTGGACGAACTGCTTCTCCCGGTGCTCAAGAACCTGAAATTCCGTTACAGCGACCTCGTTCTCTGGATCGACATCGAGCTCTCGGACCGCACGAAAATCACCTATCCGAAATCCATCTCACGCCTGTACCTGCGCGAACAGCAGCACCGGAACAAATTCGGGGGAGATGTGGAAGAAAACGTCTGGCAGAATCCGCAACTCGATCCCAGGACCCGCCTGCTCGTCTTCAACGTCACCGCCCCCGTCAAAGACGAAGCCGGCGAGGTGCAGGGGCGAATATCCCTTGCCGTCCCGGTCGGGGCCCTGCTGCACAAAAACCAGCACTTGGCCGTCTATTCGGACAACGTGGCCACGCTTCTGGTCGTTCCGAAAACAGCCCCTGGATCGGTGGAACAGCGTCTGGGGATCGTCGCCCAGGAGCAGTCTCCGGAAACCCAGCGAGGCCATTGGGGCCGGCCGCGCCAGGACTCCTGGCTCGTTTCCGACGATGGGCAAGCGTATGCCGAAATGCTGGAAAAGCTGAAGGCGCCCTCCTCCGGCATTGCCGACATGCGACGGCAGGGACAGGACACGTTGTGGGCCTTCGCGCCCATCGAACCGGGCGGAGCGGCGCTCATGATCCTGGTGCCCAAGGCCGACGTTGTCAGGGAAACTCTGGTCGTCAGGGAATTCATCCTCGACCGGATTGACAGCCACACCCGCGGCATGGGCATTATCGTCCTCATCGTGGGCGTGGTCGTTTGCGCCGTGGCCGTCATTTTTTCCAAGGTCTTCACGCGCAACATCTCGGCTGTCGCATCAGCCGTGGCCAGGGTAGCCGAAGGCGACTTCTCGGCGCGGGCCGAGGTGCGGGGCGGCGACGAGGTCGGCCGGCTGGGAACGGCCTTCAACCGGATGGTCCCGGAACTCGAGGACCGGATTCACATCAAGAACGCGCTGGAAGTGGCGCAGCAGGTCCAGCAGAACCTCCTGCCGACCGCCAGCCCCAGATTCGGACGACACGACATCGCCGCCGTGAGCGAGTACTGCCACGAAACCGGCGGAGACTATTTCGGCTTCATTCCCAGACGCACGCCAGGCGGAGACAGCCTGATCATCGCCGTCGGGGACGTCAGCGGCCACGGCATCCCGGCCGCCCTGCTGATGGCCTCGGCCCGGGCCTACATCAGAAGCCAGGCCGCCTGCGAGGATGGCCTGGACGTCATAGCCAGGCGCGTGAACGAGCTCGTCGCCGAAGACACGAACCTGACGGGGAGGTTCATGACCCTCTTTCTCCTGGAGTTGACGGAAGGCAATACCGTCCGCTGGGTCCGGGCGGGACACGACCCGGCCCTGGTCTACTCCCCCGGCGAAGACGCGTTCGTCGAACTCCGCGGCCAGGGCCTGCCCCTTGGAGTCCTCGGCCAGACGGACTTCGAACTGAACGAACGCTGCGACCTGCCTGCAGGAGGGATCATCGTCATCGGCACGGACGGGATCTGGGAGGCCAGGTCCCGGGAAGGGGAAATGTTCGGCAAGGAGCGCCTGCAGAATGTCATTCGCACCCACCGGACCCGCCCGGCCTCTGAGATCATCCGGGAAATCCTTCATGCCGTGAATGCATTCCGGGGAACACAGGACAAGGCGGACGACATAACCATCGCCGTGATCAGAACCGACAGCATGCCTTTGTAGAATTCTGTGCATGCACTTGGTAGTGTTCGCGGTTGAACAGACGCTTCGGGACGGGGAGCTTACCCGTGTCGAGGGCAGATTCGAATTGATCATGAGACGATCAAGAGACAGGCCGTCGATCTGCAGCATCACCAGGCCCGGTCGGCTCGCGGCCCCCCCGGATTTTTCCTTGACGAATGCGGCACCGAATTTTGTATTTGCATGTACAAACAAAAAAATACTCGGAGGTTGGAATGAGAAGGAAACTGGGACCAGTCAACGCGCTCTACCCATCCCTGACCACCATCGTCGGGACACTTGTGGACGGCAAGCCCAACTGGATAACCATCGCCCACGTGGGCATCCTGAACCACTCTTCGCCGCAGCTTCTTTCCATCGGTGTGGGAAAGATTCATTACAGCAACAAGGGCATCTTCGAGAACAAAACCTTCAGCATCAACATTCCGTCCACGGATATGCTCGTTGTGACCGATTACGTAGGTATCGTTTCCGGAAAAAATACGGACAAGTCCGAACTCTTCGAAACCTTTTACGGGGAACTCAAAACCGCCCCCATGATCGCGGAATGCCCCATTTCCATGGAGTTGCGTCTCAACCAGGTCACGGACACCCCTACGCATGACATATTCATCGGCGAGGTCGTCCAGACCTATGCAGATGAACGGGTCCTTGAAGACGGAAAAATCCACTATGGCAAGGTTTCGCCCTTGCTCTTCGACTTTCAACGCATCAAATACTGGTCCTTGGGTGAAGAGGTAGGCAATCCCTGGAATGCCGGCAAGGCGATGAAGAAAAAATCAGAAAGATGATGGGGAACTCCCCAGTCTCGAAGCCTGAAACTACAACGAGGAACAAGGAAATTTCGCAGGTCGTGATCACTTTCATCGACAACCCGATGGAAACTGAGGCCAAAGCCGCCTTGATCAGGGATCTGACCGAAGTGACAGGCAAGGTCACCAATTCCAAGAGTCACCACTGCATCGATCCATCTTCGATACAATAATAACCTCCATTTTCAATTTTATCTTCGATTAGCAGATTGTATATTTTCTGAGCGGATAAATTTGAAGCCATCTAACCCAAACAAAGCCCAGTACAAATAAACTCACATCTTCCTCCGTTCATTGTTTACTACAACAGGGACAACCGACATGAACACGATGCGGTACGGCGGGATTCGAGGGGGGACGTGCTGCAGGATTATTATGTTTTTGTGATGTCACTTGCCGAAGCCCATCAAAATAAAGGCCTGACAATCGCCTTGCCCAACGTGAAGAGGCCGGCAATCCCGATGGAAAGCCGGCCTCCGTGATATGATATGCCTCGGACCTTACGGATGAACCCAGAGGACCGAGTCCGTCAACTCGTTAAAGAGGAAACTGCTGACGGAGCCGAACATCAGATTCTTGCGCATGTTGGACGTTGTGCCAACCGCAACCACGGCGAACTTGCCCCAGTTGGCGTTGTCGAGAATGGCGCGCGGCACATAATCCGAAGGGTAGATCATGTGGCGCAGGCGTCCGGCTTCAAAACCCTCGCCGCACATGATCTCCTCGCAGCGTTTGAATATGGCCGTGGCCTTGTCGCGTTCGCCGGAAGTGTCGCTGATGATGTTGCACAGGGTGACCAAATGCGACTCCCCTTCCAGCATGGATGCGACGAAGCGTGCCATGTTGTCCGAGGATTCCGAACCGTCCACGCACAGGAGGACATTTTTGCGATTGAGGTCCGGCTTGCGGCAGAGGATCATGGGAATCTCGGGCTGGCGTTCGAACAGCTTGCGGGAGAGACTCTTCGAGGTGAAGTCCTTGAGACGATTAAGGCCACGGCGCCCCATGACCACAGCGTCGTGGGTCTCGCTGCCGATCTCATCCTCGATGTCCTCGATGCGGCAAATCATGCTGGAGGCGCTTTTGGCCTGGATGCGCCCCGAAGAAAACCCGTCCCACTGGAGCATGCGCATGGCCTCTTCCCGAGCTAGACTCCAGTTGCTGTCCATATCCGAGTGCTCGGCGGACTGTATCGGCTTGTTTTTTCCCGCGCGCCAGCGACAATAATTGCTGTCTGGAGATGCCATGCACAGGAGAGTCAGATCGAACCGACTCTTGTTCTCAAAAAACCTGCACAGGAAACGCAGACCATTGAACATGTTCGGGTCGTCACTGACCGTAAATAAAAGTTTCTTCGGTGCTCCCGCCTTTCCACGGATAGACCTGTTGTCGTCTGCTGAACTGGCAACGACCTGTTCTGGTATAGTAAGCATAATCACTTCCCTCACATTGATCTGGTTTGGATTACAAAACAAACGATAACCGACTGCAATCAAAACAAATAAAGATTGTTATTTTTTTCTCAAAGATTATGATTAGAGTGCTACACCGAACATAACTATTGTCAATAAAAATTTAGGAAAAGCTGAAAAAAAATGTAACTTGATCGGGAAAAACAAAATAATCACGTGATTCCGACAATAATAGTCGAATTTTATAACCAATCCTCCAAAATATCATGCGAGCCGCAATCTTTCCAACCTTCCATCATGGAAAACGAATTCTGAGGCCTCAGCACCGCAGCCTTACCCCCGACCAGTTTTCCGGTAACCGACACAATTGAGCAAATTTGGGCGCAGTGATCTGGACTTGAGGCGGGGATCGAAAACTCTCTGGCGGTCGAAAGACGGTTTGACCGGTCTGGAAACTTCGGATCACTCAATTCTTGAAGATTTCCCGACGGCTCATGTTTTTTCCATACTGCCGATGTAAACCTCCTCAAGTTAGTGCCGTCCAAAAGTAGAGACTTCCTTGGGTGAATATTTCATGAGGAACTCCGCCAGGGTCAAATCGCCAAGCGACTCATGGGGTCGGTCATCGTTTACAACAAAGCGGACAACCGGCAAACAGCAGCCAATTGTCGCTGAACCTGCTGCGGATGCGGCATGAATCTCCTTGCGCGCTGGGCAATGACGGGCATTTTCGTACCAGTTTGCCAGCGATTGCCGCACCCCCACATTGAAGAGGATGTGTATTTTTTTGCGTATAATTTCAGGGGAAAGAAAGGAAACCTTCAGAATCTGCTTGAACTTTTCATGGCGCGTTTGAAAAATTGCTTACATGAAGGTGACGCATTCCCGCCAACTTTCCTTTCCGCTCAAAATATGAAACTGATTCGAGACAACTACCAGCTCGATCGACACTTCTGACCACTTTGTTGCTCCTCTGGTGCAGCCATGCAATAAGGGAATTTTCTATGGAACTGACGCCCACAAGCCAACTCCCCGAATCATTAATAATCCTGCAGCGGGCAAAAGCGGCCCTCGCCTCCCTCTTTGTCGGCGATTCTCTGGCGATGCCCGTGCACTGGTACTACAACACAGCCGATATCGAGCGCGCCTTTCCCGGCGGCGTCAAAAAGTTCGAAGCTGCGCCGGAATTTCACCCCTCGTCAATCATGTCGCTGCATTCAACCCGGCGCGGCGGCCGGTCGGGACACGGTAGCCAGTCCGAATCCCAGGAGATCGTCGGCACGGTCATCCTCAAAGGGCGACAGCACCTGTGGGGACAGGGCAACCGACACTATCACCACGGCATGCAGGCTGGCGACAACACCCTCAACGCCCACTGCGCGCGGGTGCTGATGCGTTCCATCATTGCCGGCAGCGGGCGCTACAGCCGCGACCACTTTCTGCAGTCCTACATCGAGTTCATGACCGCCGAACCGCCCCGGCACCGGGACACCTACGCCGAATCATACCATCGCGGCTTCTTCGCCAACCTTGTAGCCGGAAAGCCTCCGCATCAGTGCGGCGCCCGTACCCACGACACCCCATCCATGGGCGGACTGGTCACCATCGGCCCCCTGGCCATAAGCAGCCTGCTGCACGGGGATGCATTGGCCACGGTGCAGGCGACCTGCCGGGAACATCTCTTTCTGACCCATCCGGACGAGGCATTGGGCCGCATCTGTGATGGATATGTCGCGCTCATTGCCGGCCTGCTCCTGCGCAAGACGGGTGAATCAGCCGACCGGCATCTGCAGGAGGCCGCCCAGACAACCATGGGCATCGATCTTGCGAGCATGGTGCAACGCGCCCGGACTGACAGGGACATCGTCGGCGGCAGGTATTCCACCGCATGCTACATCAGCGATTCATGGCCCAGCTTACTGTACCTTGCGTACAAATACCGCAGCGACCTCAAGGCGGCCCTGCTGGCCAACACCAACCTGGGCGGCGAAAACGCCCACCGCGGCGCGGTGCTCGGAGGCATTGTCAGCCTGGCATGCGGCAGTACGGCTCATGACTGGTTTGAGCGACTTGTTGACCATGAGGCCATTCAAGCGGAAATATCGGCATTGCTTTCCCCTTTTTTGCACGACCATGCCTGAACCACCTTCCCGAGCAGACGGCGGATGATGATCTTCCGCCACATCCACATGTCATTCTTGACATAATTCCCGTAAAGGGAGGAAGAAGACTATCCGCTGGCGCCGACGGCCTGCCCGGCAGGGCTCCGGCCAGCGGGATCGATCCCCACAACCTTATGGAGAATCAGCCATGGATCAGAAAAAAGACCTCTGCCCGAGCTGCGGCAAGGAACTACCACACCCCGTGCTGTATCGATGCATCAGCTGTTTTGCGAAGTATTGCATCAAGTGCGAAGGCTCGCAGTCCGGCATCCGCTGTCCCAAATGCGGACAGTCCGGACGCATGGTCCTGGACCAGTGCAAGTAGGCAGGGCGCGGTTCAGACAGAGCTGACCTTTAAGGGGCCGTCCGCAAGGGACGGCCCGGCCAGTTCCGGCAGGAGGCGGGTCCGGCTTACGGCTTGACGATGATCCCGGTGCCGTGCAGGTCCGAGAGGGGCACGACGAACACCCCGTGTGCCTCGCAGAACTCCCGCACAGCCTGCCTGACGCCGGAAAACCTGGAGTTGTTGTAGTCGTGGATGACGATGTAGCCGCCGCGCGACATCCGCGGATAGAAAAAGCTCAGACCATCGAGGATGGGCTTGTAGAGGTCTGCGTCCAGGCTGACCAAGGCGAATCCCTCATCCAGCCCCGTGGCTGTCTCCGGAAAATAGCCGACCCTGAAAACGGCCTGACCCGGGAAGGGTAGCCTCTTGCGCACCGCCTCGACGCTGGTGTCCGCAAAGTCCCCCACGGCAGCCCGCGAAAATTTCCCATCCCCCTCCACCGCCACGTCCCGAGGATCGAACCCGCTGAAGGTGTCGAAAAGGTACAGGCTGCGCTCCGGGAAAAGGCGATTCAGCTCCGCGGCGAAGGCTCCCCGGTACACTCCAAGTTCGGCCACGGCCCCGGGCACCTCGCGTTCCCGCACCTCCATGGCGATCATCTTCAGCGCGGCCAGGCGCAGGTCGAAGGTCTGCCGCAGCTCCGGCGCCGTCACGACCCGTGCGGTGACGTTCATGGCCTCCAGACGCGCTCGCACCTCGGCGCAGGCGTCCTTGTTGAGCATGGAGATGAAGACGGCGTCGGGTGCCAACCCCGGGACGGCCTCGGGCGATACGACGGGGACCCCGTCCACCGTGCCGCCCCATTTTTTTTCGTCGCTGTCGCAATAGGCCCTGATGGTGATGTCGGCGTGCAGCAGCTTGGCGATCATGCGCCCGCCCTGCCCAGTGCCCCAGATGATGACGTCCTCCATGCCCCTCCCTCCTTTTTTCCAAAATGTAACGGACTTCTGGCCGCGGCCAGGCCATGGGTTATCGCCCGGACCCGGAGCAGTCAAAGGTATTGTGGGAGATTAGACATGATGCCTCGTGAACGGATGGCATATTTTTTTTGGCTTGTCCGGAGCCATGGTACGCCTCCGGGCGACCAGGCGAACTGCGCCAACCTGGCCCGGAAAAGCCGGAACCGGCTAGCTTGAGGAACGCCGACCGCGGAAAACCCCTGTCGCGGCCTGTTTCCTTTTTCCGCGTTTTATCGCAGGATAATAAAATGTATCCTGCAAACCTGTACGACGCCAAATCATGAACCAGCAGACCGAGCCCAAAGACTCCTTGAACGAATCCCATCCGGTACGTTTCGGACTGCCCAGGCAGGCCATAAAGGAAATCCAGGACACTTTGGCCCTGTACCCCGAGGTGGAAAAGGCGATCCTTTACGGCTCCCGCGCCACGGGCACTTTCAAGCCAGGATCGGACATCGATCTGACCCTGGTCGGCGAAAACCTGACCCACAACCACCTTTTGGGCATCATGTTCGACCTTGATGATCTGTTCCTGCCCTGGATGATCGACCTGTCCCTCTTCGACACCATCGACCACCCCGGACTGCGGGAGCATATCGAGCGCGTGGGGCAGGCGCTCTACGAACGCTGAAGTTAGCCTTGCCGTCGCCCGGCGCGGCGCTGCCGGCGGGCAGGGTTTCCACGCGGATGAAGCCCTAGCCGCCTACACGAAAGGTTTTCAGCAGCGCATCGATGGTGGCCTGATTGCCGGCCGGTCCACGAAAGACCACCAAGGCCACGCCCCGGTTGCCGGACATGGGCGGAAAAAGCAGGTTCATGGCAGGGCCGTCGTCGACCCGCAGGACCTCCACCCCACCCAAGCGCAAGGTTCGAGATCCGGAAAGGTCGGATTTGGCACGGGCGTAATCGGTCGAGACTCCTCCGGACACCCCATGCAGAGGCGCGTCAAAACTGCCGTCCCAGTAAAGATGAAGCTCCTCCACGTTCGGCTCTTCCATGGTTTTGTGTTCCCACGATGCCGGAACCGCGAAACTGACATTGCCAATGGTCACGACTTTCCAGCCCGCCCCGGCGGATGTTTTCGCATCGGCTTCGTTACCTGTCGAAGCTGATGAAAGGGGCGGGGACGCTTGCTGACCAGCCGTCTGCGCCTCTTCCTGCGGAGCAGGTTTGCTGGAAGACCATTTATACAATACTTTTGAACCTTTTTGCGTAAACGTACCACTCATGGTCATGGCACCGTCCGGCTTGACCGTGATTGTTCCTGTATAATCCTGACGCTGAGGGATATCCCGGGTGAAGGTGACCTTATTTCCGTCAACAACCCCGTTTATCAGCGGGTTTTTATGCATGGCTCCGGAGAATGCACTACCGTCCTGCCTGCTGACGATCAGTTTTGTGGCATGACCATTTCCGACATGGCTCCACTCGCCAAGCATATTGATGGAGCTTGCGGCCGGGAGCGCACCCGCTTCCTTGACTGCCGAAGGAGGCGCAGCTGACGGCGCCTCGGCGGCGGGCCCTTTCTGTGGAGTGGACGGTACAGCCGAAACGGGCCCGATCCGTGTCGCCGACCATGTGGTCGAACCTTTGCCGTTCTGGGAGAACGTGCCCTTCATCACATCCTTCCCCGCACCGTCGACCCCAAGGGTGCCCGTGAAGTCCTGACGCAGGTTGGCGAACCGCTTCCAGCCAGTCCTGACGAAGGAGACCCTGCTTCCTTCGATGCGACCCTGAATCACGGTGTCGTGATCAGGCTGATCGGGATAGGCCCGGCCGGAAAAGCCCGCTCCACCCTGTTCCAGAATCAGCAGTTTCCCCTTGTGCCCGGGGCTCAGAATCTCCCACTCGCCCACCAGACTGCCAGGCTTCGTCGCTTCAGCCTGCTGTGTGGCAGGCAGCGTATCCACCGGCTTGGTCGAAGCTGGTTCAGTCTGGACGGATTTACCTGAAGCCGCAGGCTTTGAGCCCTTGGTCACCGCCACATATTTTTCAAGCGTCCTGACCCGGTTCTCTATGGTCGGATCCGCATGGAGTTTCAGCCCTTCCCTGTATTTCTGCAGCGCCCCGGCATAATCCTGCTCAAGCTGCAACTTTTCGGCTTCCTGCCACAGCTCACGCGCGGCCTTCTCAGCTGCCGCAGATCCGATCTGACCGCTCTGGCCCGAAGCTACCCCGGCCGCTTCATCGCGCAGCATGTCGCGCCACTGCGCAAACTGCCGGTTATTCGGTTGCAGGGACACGGCCTCATCCGCCAGCCGGGTGCCCCGCTCGATGTCGGCAGCCGAGCGCGTCTTGGTCCTGATCACGGTTTCAAGCAGGGGCACGATTTCGCGCATGCGCTTGTCGGCTTTGGCGGCCCGGGCCTGCAACTCCCTGGCCTCCCTGTATTCCGGCTCGAGTCCACTGAATACATTGTTCCAGTTCAGAAATCCCTGCTCGAAACGCTTCAATGCACCGACATAGTCGTACTCTTTGACCATCTCCCCGGCTTCCCGCAGCAGCGTGACCTGTACCTGCTTTTGAGTCTGCCACTTGCGCGCCCAATCCTCGTTCTGCTTGAGCTCCCTTTCCGAGTTGGGGGCAATGACCGTCGAGGCCCGCCAGGCAGCCGCAATTTCCAGAGCCTTGCCGAATTCCTTTTTTTCGATTGCGTCGCGGATCTCGTAATTCTTCTGGCTGGCTTCCTGGTTCCAAGCGCTCCAGTGTTTCCTGAGCGTCTCCTCCATCTCCTGGCTGGGCGGATAATAGCTGTTCAGATTCTTGGCGACGGTAAGTTCCCTCTGCGCCTCGTTGTACCGCCTCTCCTCCATGAACTTCCTGGTCTTTTCCAGCTGCACGTGAATCCTTTCCTTCTCACTTCGCAACTTGTCCGCCAGTGCCTTGGCCGCCGTGTTTTTGGGATCAAGCCGCGCTGCCTCCTCGGCGTCCTTGATGGCGCCGTCGTAATCGCCCTTGCGCGCCTTGGCCGGTGCGTTCTGCACCAGTTTTTGCGCTTCGCTGCCGGACTGCGCCTTCTGCTCGCCCTGCTTGATGGCTTCCTGGGTCACGCTGGCGCTGAAACTGCCCCGCCCGACACCCAGTTCCACGTCGTTGCGGTCGCGAACGGTCACGGACAGGTCGCAGGTTCCGGCGGCATTGGCGGTGACGCGGGCCACGCTGGAACTGGGGTTGCTGACGCGACAGGGTCCATTCTCGACCTTCCACTGGTATTTGACCGGCCCGCTCAGCGCCGCAGGCTGCAAGACCACGGAGAATTCCACGATCTGGTCCACGGCGATGGCCTTGTCCACGCTTACCAGCCCCACCCCTTCCTTCCAGACCCTGGGCGGCGGCCCCTGTGCCTTGGGCGCGGAAACCGTGACCGCATACTTTTGGGCCGTGACGGAAGCCCTGGCCTCGCCAAGGTCCTCTCCGCTGAAGGGCACGCGGGCCTTGACCTCTATTTCGGCCGGCTTCTCGTCCTTCAGGTAGAAGGTGATCTCCCTGTTGTCCTTGGACGTCGAGACGTGCTTGGCGTTGCCGGGCACGGGCATCCAGCGGAAATCGATGTCCTTGACCTCGGGTTTGACCGTCAGCCTGGCCTTGACCTCCTGCCCCACGAGGGAGGCTTTTGGCTCCATGACCAGCTCCAGGACGGGCTTCCGAATCTCGATCTCCAGCTGGTCCGAGGTGGCGATGGTGCCCGTCTTGTCCACGGCGGTGACCCACACGCCAACCTTTCCGGGCACGGAAAACACGGCCGTGGTCGATGCCGAGGGTCCCTCATGGGGCGTGAAGGCCACGTCGGGGTGCGGCTCGAACTGGTAGCGCACTTCGCCTTCGGGCTTGTCGCCGCTCAAGGTGGCCTTGTAGGTCACGGGCGTGCCGACGATCACCGGCCCGGAGGCCGGGGAGACGCGGGTCAGGGTGAGCTGGTATTTCTTGTCCTTTTTCTCCTCGGCCTCTTCGATCTGGACGACGGGAGCCGATGCCGTGACCGGGCTCTCCTGCTCTGTCTCGTGCAGGCTCAAACCCTGGATGATTCCCAGGGCCTCGGCCCGCGCCGCCTTGACCTGTGCCAGGGCGTTGTCCTTACCGGAATTGTCCCAGCAGCTTCCGGCATAGACGCTGAAGTTGGCCGTTATCATGCGCCGCTCGGTCTCGTGCAGGACAATGGCGTAACCGAAGGCATGGGCCGTACCGTCCCTGTATCCCGCCATGGGATTGCCAAAACCGTTCTTGTACTTGACGGTGGTGGTGATCATGCGCCCCTTGTACTTGCCGATGGAGAAGGCCCGAATGCCCTCCTCGTCCGGGTACCAGCCGTTGCTTTCGACAAAGGCGTGCAGTCTCGCGTCAATCTCTTCGGTCTTGGGCAAAAAGCTGCTCTCGAGCTTGGCGCGGATGGCGCCGTGCACGGTCTGCGGCCGGCAGAGATCCGATCCGGCGGCAATGTCCCGGCTCATTTTCGCCGCCCAATCCTTGGACTTGTTCAACTCAACCTTCCAGCCGCCGCCAAGGCTCGACTTGAACCAGCTGCCGTCGGTCGCCGCTTGCTTCGCCAACGGTTTTTCAGCAACGGCGGGCTCTTCCTTTGGAGCGGAAACCTCCGCTTCCTTCGCGGTCGCCTTCTCCTGAGCCTCTTCAGCCTTCGCGCCCGAATCCTCCTGTTCCTTGCTCTCGGCTGTCTCCTCGTCACCACCCTGGGGCTCTTCCCAGGCAGGGTCGACAACCTCGATGAATTCCGTCTCCGCAGAGGCCTGAAGGCCCTTGGCGTCCGTTGCCGTGACCTTGAAGCGCATCTTCTGGCCCGACAGGCCGCGCGCGGACTTGAGCATGCACCGCTTTGCGCTGATCGTGTTGGTGCTCCAACGATTTGCGGGCTCGATCCACTCGAACCATTCATAGGAAACATCGTCCCGAGGCTTCAGCACGCACAGTTCGACATTCATGGTGTCGTCCACGGCAGCGGGAACCTCTGCAATGGCCACGGAAAGCGGAACCTCCTTGACCACCTTGATCGTACGCCGGGTCTGCCCTTCATGAAGAATGACGTCGTCGAGAATCTGGGCCGCATAGAAGGCTATTTCCACGGTCCTGCCTTCGTACGGAGTGGTGTCGAGCAGCAGTACCGTCCCGTCTGCGGCAAACTCTCCGTTCACGGACCACTGGTACGCAAGGCTGCCGCCACCCTTCTTGGAGAAGGCCACGCCTTCGAGCCGCACCATGCTCCCGAGCACGGCCTCCGAGACTTCCGGCGAGATGAACACGCGCAGCCCCGCATCGGGGGAGTCCGGTTGACCGACATCGAGCTTCAGGGACGCCTCGATGTGCGTCTTGTTTTCCGTCCGCGCACTGACTTTCACGGTGACCGTTCGACCCTCGTAGCCCGTGCCGTCGAAGAGAAAGACGTTTTCCGCCGAGGCCCCGACCTGCAGCCCGTCCACATACCAGAAGTATCGCACGAACCCCTTCCCATCGAGACCGTACTCGACGGTTTCGGCGGTGATGGGCACGCCTTCTCCCGCCTCGAAGGATTTGACCGGGCAGGTCAGGCGCACCTTGGGCTTGGGCGCTTCCTCGGCGGAAAGGACCTTCACGGGATGGATGGCGCGCACCCACTCGGCCCCGGAAATATCAACCAAGGCATGAACTTCCAGCGTCTTCTCGCCCGCGCCGGAAGGAGTCCAGGTCATGCGTGCGGTTTTCGCCCCGCTCAAGGTTTCCCCTTCGCCGCCCTTGGCGAATTTCCAGTCATAGCGGACTGATGCGGCATTTCTGTCCAGGACCGCCGTAAACTCGGCGGGCACTCCCTCTTCCACAACTGCAGGACCGGCGATGCGCACCGCCGGAGGCACACTTTTGGCGCGCAGGGAGTCCAGGTAGGCCCGGTATTCCTCGATTATCTTCCGCCGCTCCGGGCTTCCCGAAACATAGATGTACGCTCCCGCCCGTGCCCGGATCGCCGGCTGCAAGGTCTTCTCGTCGGCCGCATTGCCGCCCACGATCTCCTCCACGGCCACGGTGGCCTCCCGCGCGGCCTTAAGCACATCCTGAAGGTCCTTGCGATCGCTTTCCAGGGTGATCTGTATGGACAGGGGTTTGCAAGACGGCTTGCGGTCAAGAATGAAATAGGCCTTGTAGCGCTCGCGAAACTCCTTCAGGGCCGCGTGGGTCTGCTTCCATTCCCGCCAGTTGGCGACGACCGCTTCCAGCGCCCCCCGTTCCCTGCCGACGAGCCCAAGCAGTTCGTCCCCACAGCCCAGTTCCGCGCCGATCTCCGAAACGAGCTTTTCGCCCGTGCCCTGGTCGAAGGCCTTGCGCTTCTGAAGCTCCTCGATGACCTCTGCGAAGTACTGCCGCGTCACGTTTCTGACTTCCGCGGCATATTCCTCCCAGAGCTTCTGTCCGTACAGGCTCGGGTTGCGGTATTTGCGTGGCCAGACCGGAGCGTCGCTCTGACCGTCTGAGAGCTCCGGCTTGGCCAGCAGTTCGTGGAACATGGCGATGGTCGGATGGGTCCGCACCTGGGGCACCAGGATATTGGAAATATGCGGCACCTTTTCCGGCAGGGTGAAGATCTCGTCCTTGCCGACGTCGGTTTTCTTTCCGGTGGGCAGGGTGTAGACGATGCGCTCCAGCTCCCACGTCCCGCCCCTCGCGGGCTTGAACACCGCCCCTTCATACAGGGCGTCGACCATCTCGTCGTACTGCCACTGCTGCCATTTGCCCACGTACCATTCCGAAGCCGCGAGCCCGATCCCGTAGAGGGCCTCCGGCACGGCCAGTGTGGGGAAAAGAAGGTAGACGAAACCCACGGCCACGCGCGTGTAATTCTCCATGACAACGGCCTCGACAATGTCGCCGCCGGGAACCCTGGAACGGAAAATCTGCGCGCCGAGATTGGAGAAGGACTCGTTCCAGTCCTTGCCGGTCGTGATGGCGGACCAGTACGAAAGGGCTTCCTGGCCCATGTTGAAGGACTTGAACGCCAGGTTGTCGCCGACCTTGCCGAGCACGGACGCGTTCAGGCGGTCGTTGATCCTGCCCAGGGGGATGGGCACGGTGAGCTTGAACCTGCCCGTGTCCGAGCCGATGCGCAGTTCGGTGTTCAGGGCGCGCAACCGGGCCACGGAGTTGTTGTCGAGATAGTCGATGAGGTTGTTGAAGGCGTCGACCCGGGCATTGGCATTGTCGTAATAGGTGCCCAGGCGTTCCCAGACGATGCCCACGGCCATGTCGAAAGAGGCCGGTTTCTCGGCGGACATGTCCAGCAGGCGCTTCATCCTTTCAACTTCGGCGGCGGGGACCTTCAGCGCCGTGCGTTTGAGCGCCTCGGCCAGGGCGATCATGGTCTCGTGGGCCTTGGGCGGGTAGTCCACGCCCTTTTCCACGTAGGCTTTGTAGGTCTCTTCCAGATCGGCGAGCAACTTCGAACGTTCGGCGTCCCTGTCCGCTTCGGGAGCAGCGTCAATGGCCTTGAGCCGGGCGTCGATGCTCCGGGCAATGTTGTCGCGCATGAACACGGTCGCGCGCTCCCCAACGGAGCGCAGCGCCCGGTCGAGGCCGGCAAAGTCCGAAGGCGCGCCGATGACCTGGCTGCTGGCGGCCAGAATCCGCTTCAGCCGTTCGGCCGGGGTGAGCTGGGCGTTCTGCTTGATGGACGTGACCTGCCGCGCCCACGCGACAAGGGCCGTGTCGACGGCACGGCCGGTCATGATCCCGGCGCTGCGGTCAACGTATTTGGCCAGTTTGATGAGCTTCTCGTGGAAGGCGAGCTGGGCGTGGATGGCATCGGAGGTCATGTGCCTGAGCATTTCAAGGCTCACTGCCGGTTCCATGTCACCAGTTATCCGGTCCGGAGGCTCGTCCATGAGCCGGGCGAGCTGGTCCGGAGCGCCGTCCCTCATCTGCAGGTTGTTCTGCAGGTTGGCGAAGATGTAGACCCGCTCCATGGAGTCGGTCACATCACGGTAGGCGACCTGACCATTTTCAATGACGACTTCCTGCAGACGCCCGCGCTTCAGGGCGTCGATCTCGGCCCATTTCGCCGAAGCCTGGGTGATGTAGACATCCAGAGTGGCCTGGCGATGAGCCGTGGCGTGTGCCTCCAGGGCGGCCATGTCCAGGCCGAAGACCTCGCGGATGGCGCCATTGTAGAAATCCCGGAGCTTGACCGCGCTTTCGACCTGGGAGGCGATGGTCGTCAGGTCGATGTCGCCCTCGAAGCGCCCGTCACGATAATTCTCCGTGGCCCAGCCGCCCACGTCCATGCGGACCAGATAGGGAAAGTCGGGGTTTGCATCGAGGTAACGCCGCACGGCGGTGTCGAAGGCCGCGTTGACGTGCCTCCTGCGGGTGTCCATGAGCATCCGCTCGGCCTGGCCAAAACTCCCTTCCCAGGCCTTCAGGGCTTCGGGCAGGGCATCCAGGGGGGGGATGGCCCTGGTCTTGGACAGCTCCTCGGACTTGCGGCGGATGAACTCCGACTTGAAGGCGACCACGTCGCTCATGGACATGCGGTCAGCGCCGAGCTGCCTGAAAAAATCCAGGGGCGCGAGATTCCCGTTCTTCACGTTTTCAAGGCGGGACTCGAAAAGGTCGTAGCTGGCCGATGGGATGGCGGAAGGTTTGCCGATGGGGTTGACCTTGGCCCAATACTCCTCATCGGAAACCGCCGTCCCGGCGAACGAGGCGGCAGAGGTCAGCAGAAGCAGGAAAATGACGCCACAGTTTCTCAGCATGAACACAAAGCGGCCCGCCATGGATCCTCCGGGAGAATGGTGAATTACCGAAGCTAATCGTGCTCGAACGTCAATCAGTATGGAAAACAAAAGATGCAAGAAGCTGAAAATCGTTTTTCAAGGTATCTGCAAAAACTGCATCGGGCAAGTTCGTGACTGTATCGAAGCACTCTCGACGCAAGGGCAATTGCAATTTTACGCAAACTTATATATAAATAAAAATTAAATAATTAAAACAGCTTATCCGGAGTCAACGCCGCATGATCACGTTAAATTGCGTTCAAGCAGGGGCCAGCTTTCGTGCCACACTCTTTCTGTGCCTCTTCTGCATCTTCAGCGCCGCCACGGCTTACGGGCAAAGTGGAAAAAGTTCCGAAACGGCAACGGCAGCTTCAGCCGCCTCCATTTCGCAAGGGACCGATTCCGCAGCTGCAGTCTCCCAGACAGCCGGAGCGGATGCGGCCCTGCGCGGCCTGGCCGAAAAGAACGCCCTGACGGTCCGGGCCCTGGTCGGATACGGGCGCATCCCGGCCGCCGACATGGCACCTCTTAGCGGGTTGCGCGCCAAGGGCATCGACGTGCTGGGGGCCACGCCCGAGCAACTCGCAGCCATACTGCAGGAACACGGCGCGACGCTCTCGCCTGCGGAGCGCGACAGCCTGGGCCGAGTCGCCGAGGCCATGCGCAAGACTGGGGCGGTCGAAGCTGCCGGAGGCAGCGGGGAGGAGATGACCGCAGGCCTCACGGAAAGCGACCCGGGCAACGACGAAGCCCTGGAGGCGGAACTGGCCGCGATTCTAGCCGAAGAGGTCCCGGAATTCCCTGCACAGGATGACGACTCCGCGCCGAGCCAGGACAACTCCGTTGCCCGGACAGGCGGCGTGACCTTCACAGCCTCAAACGTTGAACCGGCCGCCCTGCCGCCCATGAAATCCGCACCTTTCCTGGACATTAACGTTCTGACCCCGACCCAGTGGGACGGAGCCGTGGCTGCGGCCATGGAGGGCATGCGCATGGTTTACGGCCCCATGTCCGAGGCGGATGAAGAATCCTTCCGCAAGACCTGGGGCGTGCTGCGCCAGTACCCCTCCCCAGACGCCGTGGACTACCTGAACAGGTTCAACCCGCTCTTGGGCGAGTTCCTGTCCCTGCGCGGCGCCGTGGCCGAGGCCGCCGCCCGCCTCGAAGAGGCCATGGAGCAGATCGCCTGGGCGTCCGAAGCCGACGACCCGGCCCTGGCCATGGACGCCATGACCCTTGCCCGGCAGCACCGCAACACGATCCTGTCCTGCCAGAAGCGCCTGGACGAGGTCGTGGCCGAACTGGTCGCTCTGGGCAATCCGCCCGACGGCAAGACTCTCATGGCCGAAGGCCAGAAGCAGTACAAGAGCGCCAAGGATTTCCTGCGCAGCCTTGTGGAACAGCCGGGACCCGAAGGCGAGTGGGTCGGGTACATCATCCATCCCAACAACTTCGTGGGGAAGGACGGCGGCGCCATCAAGCACCAGCCCTACCATTTCCTGATCTACTCCCTTGGAGAGCCAGGGAAATATTCCGGAATCGCCCTGGACACGGGCACCTACGACGAAAAGGAGTACGGCTACGTCGAGGGTATCGACCTGGCCAGCATCGAGATACTCTCGGGCATCGAAGGCGATACGATCAATTACACATTCACGGACGAGGACGGGGAGCCATGGGTTCTCCACGCCCAGCGCTACACGGGCGGTGCGTTCCCGGAATTTTCCGAGCTCTCGAGTGACCTGTTCGAGGAGGCGCGCATCAAGAACGACCGCATTCGCGCAGAACGCCTGGAAGCGGCCAAGCTCATAGAAGATCCCGATGCGCAACTGAAGGAGACCCTCGGAGCGGGCATCGGCCACGCACTGAACGACTCGCCCATTCAGGAAGCCCTGGCCCATTACCGCATGCGCGAATCCTTCCATGCCGCCGCCGTAAAGTGGGCTTCCATGGGTGAAAAGCTGCCCGACTCCGAAGAGGCCCGCCTGAAACAGTTCGACGCGCTGGTGGGTGGCGGTGCCCCGCAGCAGGTAGCCGAGTCGGCGGCCGCAAAGCAGAAGTCTCAGGAAGAGAAGAAGGCCCCGGAAGAGAAAAAGGAAGAAGCCAAGGAAGCGCAGGAACCCGAGGCCGAAATCGGCCCTGAAGACACTCCCCTGCACATCGTCGACGACCAGCCCGCCGAGGAGCGGCGCGTCATCGACCAGGAGGCCATAGAATTCCACTCGGCCAACGTGGCCATCATCCAACGCAACATGGACAAGGATATCGAGGAAATCGCGAGAGAGACCAACCCCGACCGCCGTCACGACCTGGAGATGCGCGTCCTCAATGCCAAAGCCAACCTCCAGTCCGAACAGGACCGCATCGAGACCCTCAAGACAGGCGTCATCGTGCACACCCGCTCCGCGTGGGACGATTTCGCCCGCAGCCAGTTCATCCAGAACATCGCCGAAGACCAGCGCAAGATGGAGAAGGTCGACCGGGCCATGAAGAAGGCCCTGTCCATGGCCGACTCCCTGCCCTACGACAAGGCGGAAAAAGTGCGCGCGATCGTGGCCAAGGGCTTCAGCCCCGAGGTCATGACGGCCACGGACACGGCCAAGGCCTCGGAGGTCATCAAGGAGGTTTACGGGGTGGCCACGGGCCACTGGGAAGGCGAAAAGAAAAAGGCCGACGCCGACGCCGAGTGGGCCGACACCTGCCTGCAGACGGCCGAGACGACCAAAAGCTACGCCGACAAGTCCCTCATGGTCCTGTCCTTCGTCGGCGGTCCGGCCGTGAACCGGGTCTACCAGGGCGCGGTCGGCTACATCGAGGGAGGCCCCAAGGAAGCCTTCCTGCGTGTGGGCGGTTCCTACAACCAGCTCACCGGCATCGCCGTGGACGGCTACCGGGGCTTCGAGGCCGCTGTGGAGAGTGGCGGCGGCTGGGAGGAAGGTTTCAAGGGTGCGGGCTGGGAAGTCGCCAAGGGCATCGTCATGGACAAGGCCATGGGGTTCGTGGCCAATGGAGTGTCCCGGGGCTATGGGGCCGTGAAGGGCCGTGGGGGCGCTCGCGCCGACGCGCCGGGCGCCGCTCCCAAGGCATCGGCGGGCAAGGCCGGGGCCCCCGAAGTTCAGGTTTCAAAAGCGACGGCCAAGGTCAAACCTGCAGGCGTGCCCGACGACGGCTTCAACCGGCCCCTGACCGAAGCCGAACGACAGACCTACAAAGAGCAGATAGCCGACGCCCGGTTGCGGGTCACCACCTACAAAAAAACCTTCAACAAGCTGCAGCAGGCCCGCAGGGACAAGGCTCCACCCACGGAGATCAAGAAGATCCTGCGCGAGCTCGACGTCCACTCGACCAGTATACACGCCTCACCCCAGGCCAAGATGATCATGAAGTCACACCAGCGCAGTCCGAAGAACAAGGAGATGGTCAAGCGCTTCGTGAACAGCATGGACCGGGTCCACAACCGCGTGCAGAAGCGCTTCCATGAAAAGATGGACGCCGAGTGGGACCGCGAGGGCCTCGCCCCCATCCGCAACGCCGGCAGCGGCAAGAGCGTCAACACGGACTACGACATCGCCCGGCAGGTCAAGTTCGACGAAAACGGGCTGCCTATCGCACCCAAAAAGAACGGCCGCCCCGTGCCCGAGAGCCTGTGGCAGGCCGAGGCCCAGAAAAAATGGGACGAGTCCTTCACGGAAGTCACGGGACAGAACCCCGGTCGTTCCTGGGAAACGGTGACAACGGGATCACACCAGGAGGCATACAAGGACCTGGCCCTTATCGAAAAAAACGGCGTCCTGCGAGCAAACAAGGCTTGGGCAGGGCAGTCCGCCGACGTGAACCAGTACAAAGGCGACCACCTGCGCGGCGACGAGAACTTCAGCCGCATCGAAAAGCATGTGGAGATAGCGCGCAGCACATCCAAGGAATGCCAGAAGCGCCTGCTGCCCCTCATGAACGAGAAGGTCCCGCCAAAGACGGACAAGGCCAATTACGAGGCCTTCATGAAGCACAAGAATTACTGGGAGAAGATGAACGAAGTCCTGGAGGGCATGGGCGCGGGCCGCATCAACCCCTTGGAGGGCGACCGCCGCATCCGCCTGCTCTCGGGCGGCAAAAGCTCGCTCGAAGTGACGCACGACCTGCGCAACTTCCTGGAGTCGCTGATCAAGTTCGGCAAGTCCTGAGGGTTTGCCCAAAGTGCAAAAAAAGACAGGCCGGGCGCCGCTTCACGCGGTCCCGGCCTTTTTCTGCGCTGCGGGTCACTTTACCCGGCCAGACGCACCAGAGTCTCGTGGTCAGGCTCGGGCGCCCGGCAGCGGGGGCATGTGCCGCGTCCCTGGCCGTAGAGGCTGCCGCAGGCCAGGCAGACTCGGCGGTCGCCGTCCAGTGTGACCTTCTCCGGAACATCCAGGCCCGAGACCTTGAAAACCCTGTCACCGGGCCGGAAATACTCGAACAGTTCCTGCGAGAGATGCTGGGTGTTTTTTTTCCCGTTGTCGGTCCTGATCCTGGCCATGGGCTTGTAGGAAATATCGTCGTGCTGGTCCCCGTCACGGCGCACGCGCACCTTTTTCATGAACAGTTCCTCCACTACCCCGACCCAGCTTTTCGCCGTCTGCTTGCGGGACCATTTGGCCAGGAGAAACGTCACCACGGCCGCGAAACCGAAGGAATAAAGCACGTCCTCGTTTATCTCCCCCATTTCCCACCAGACCACGCCCAGGATCACGGGCATGAGCAGGGCAAAAAAGCCCCAGGCGTAGATGCGCGAGTGCCGTCTGTAGGTCTGCATCCAGTCCTTTGTCTGCTCTGGAGTCAGCGGGGCCGTTCCCGAAGAATGCTTTTTGGCCGAAGCTCTTTTTTCCACAGCCATGCCACCTCCTGTGTTCAATGAAAAAGCCCGTTCCTGATCAAGGAGCGGGCCATGTCTGTTCAATCCAGGGAAATGCTCTCGCGCCGGAAGTGCGTCCCGTCGATGGCCAGGTACTCGAGGGCACCGTCCACGAACACCGCGCGAGGGGGAATAATGTCATGGACGCGGTCCTCGCCGCCGAACACGACAATATGCATTTTCTTGTCCTTGTCGCGGGTGAAGTAGACCAGATGCTGCCCGTCGGGGCTGAACTGCGGAGGTTCCCCGTCAAAGATGTCCCGCACCTCCGGCCCGGCCTTGCCGTCGAGGTATGCGCGCGAGGAGTTCTTCTGCTTCTCCAGCCAGGCCACCCTGGTCCCATCGGGGCTGAAGACGATGCGCGCGGGCGAGCCCTGACCGCGGCCGACCTCCTTGCCGTCCACAACAACAACATATTCCTCGTCACTCAGTTCAAAGCCCGCAGCCCATCGGCTACCGTCGGGACTGAAGCTTTCACCGACGACGCTTTTGAGCGCTCCGAAGCCGTGGGAAACGATCAGGCCATCGACCACCAGAAAAGCCTCCTCTCCCTTCTTGGCCGAATAGATGTGCCGCTGGCCGTCGACGCTGAAGGTGGCCGGATCCCAGATGGAACTGAAATCCGGGCCGATCTGCCCGTTAATGACCATTGACCTCACCATGTCGGACTGCGCGACATAGGCGTAATAGGCGCTGTCGGGGGTCACCGTGAACTTGTAGCCGGAGCCCATGGTGGGCTTCAGTTCTTCTCCATCACGCACCAGAAAGCGGTCTCCACCCTCTTTTTCGGCGATGTAGTAGAGTTCGGCGCGATTCTGCGTGAAGAGCGGGTTGCCGTGAATCGCCGGATACTTCTGCCCCTCGGAACCGTCGGTTGTTACGACCATGGCGAACTCGGTGCCCGTCTGAGGATCGCGCCCCCGCTCGATCCAGGCGCCCTTTCCGTTCCGGGCCACGGCTCCTTCCCACATGCGGTTGGGAGTCTCACGCACCTGCTTGCCGTCAAGATATACGCGGTACATGCCGTCCACACTGCCTGCCACCAGCACATGGGCCCCGTCGTCGCTCATCTCCAGAAACTCAAGGTCATCGAAGAGGGAGCCGTCAGCGCCGTTACAGACAGGGAGTTCCTTGTCCCCGAATTCCGCCTGGAAGCAGAAGGTTTCGGCTCCGGACGAGAACTGCATGCCGTATCCCTTGACGTCATCGTACCATTTCCCAGGGACACCGTTGACGACAACACGTTTTTTTCCTTCTTTCTCACCCTCGACCCAGGCCGCGTGGCGCAAGTCTTCGGACAGTTTGATAGATCCCGAGTCCAGGGCGTGCTGTGAAAGCTCGAAATCAAACTTTTCCGGTGCAGGAACCGGACCGGACGTTCCCTTGGCGGTCAGGGACTCTTCCTGGCCCACGGCGTACAGCGCCCCTTCATGCTCGTACACATCGCCCGGCATGGCCACCACGACCCAGCCAATGCGGTGCTGGCTGGTACTGAGGGTGCCCAGTTGGTTGTCTCCGATGAATTTCTTGACCCGGTAAGACATATATATGCCAAGGACACGCGGCCCTACAGGGCGATCGGTGTCGGGGTCGATACGGGGGGTCCAGCGCACCTCGCCATCCCTGCTCTCTTCGAAGCCGATTTCGGCATCGCCGTTGGCGTCATCGTGCCGATAGACATAAACCGACTTGCCGGTCACGCGGTAGGAGACCCTGTCCCGAATATCTTGCTCGCTCAAGGGAATCTCGGGATTATCGGGAGCGTCGACGCGGATGACAACCGGAGTGTCCGGAGTGGCGAACCCGAGGACAAGGCTATATGGAGTGTCTTTTTCAAGCACGGGTTTGACGCTGAGATACTCGGACAGCTTGTCGAAATAGCGCTTCTCCCCCTCTTGAACGACCGAAGCCCCTGGCAGCATGGCCTGTAAACGCCGCTGGAAATAGGGATCGTCCTGCGGTCCAACGACAGTGAGGCCCTCCGCCTGGAGCTTGACCCTGTACGTTCCCGCAACCTGGTCATTGATGGAAAACTCCACGCCATCCCCCGGCCCCGCATCGCTCGGGGCAACCGGAAGCATGGAGGCCGTTGTATCCGTGCCACTTCCCTGGGCAGGCTCGGCCTGAACAGGCTCACTCTGGACGGACTCAGCCTGAGCGGGTTCGGCCTGGACAGGCTCATCCTGGGCGGACTCGGCCTGGACAGGTTCAACTTGTGCGGGCTCGGCCTGTGCGTCGCTCGGGCCTTCGACGGGTCCATCCGCAGTCTGGGCCCAGCGCGTCCCCCCACTGCGCACGAGGGTGCCGGCGGGCACGGAAGCGCCCGGCACGGGCGGCGACCAGTCGAGATGCTCTCCGCCCTCCATGAAGGCGCCCAGTTTCACCAGTTCCGCTCCGAACTGCGCCAGAGCCGGGTCGGTGCTCCACTGCCGGACCTGATCAAGGTCGGCTCCCAGGAGGTCGAGACCTGCCTCTTGGCGAAGCTGCTGAGCCAGTTTCATGTACGTGTCCGGCAACCGCCCCCAGCCGCGCAGGGCGCGGACCGTGACCTTGCCCTGCTGTTCCATCTGCAGGAGCCCGTCCGGTCCGGTGGCGATCTCGACGGTGGCGGCGAAGGCGACACCGTAGGTCGTACATAACAGACACGAAATCATCCCGAACATCGATACTGCCAATAACTGTACCATGAGAACTCGTCTCATCCTTCCTCCTTGATGATCAATACTTATTCTTCATTCTCCAGGAAATGAAAATATATCGTCTCGAAGTGTGAGTAGTAACTGGATGAGGTGTCAAGCCGTTGCACTTCATGCCATTTGAAACCCTGTTTAACGAAGTTGTTGCTGCTGTCGTACCCGAATTCCGCTTCTCCTATGCGCAGAGTGCCTCTGTCTTCTTTGAATTCGGAAGCATAGACATAGTAAAGTCTGTAGGCATTGGTTACGGAAGATGGAGCGTCATGATTTTTCTTGTCAGCAGTGTGCAGTTTAAAAGGACCGACCCGCAACTCTTCCTGTCCCCAGACCTCCCCGGATTTGATGTCGATGCTTTCGGTATCCATGCTCAAGAGTTCGATCATTCGTCCGTCTTTGGACAGCGTCACGACGCCCGTGCCCTTTATCTGGAAATCCCCCTGCTTGTAGTCCACGGGAAAAGTGATTCTTCCGCCGGGGGTGATGATCATTTCGAACGTTTTGAGCGGCATGGTGATTCTCATTTTCGGCGTATGCTTCAAGATTTCCCATATCTCGCCAGTTACTTCCGAGCCCTGCACCTCGCCGACAACCTCCACGTCCTTGGACACCTCGGCAATCTTTCCCGAATCGTCCCGAATCCTGAACAAAACGGTCTGCACGCCCGGTTCTGCCGGGGCCTCCCAGTAATATACTGCGCCTGTGGACAATCCGTGGCCGCTCATGTCCACCGGCTGGTAGTCGGGGATGCCGCCGGTCAGACTGACCTCGAAATGCGCAACCTCTCCGGGCGCCACCGAATCCGGCCCACTGACCGTGGCCTGCCCCAGGGGAGGAGCCTGGGCGATCATGCTGTCGATCTGCGCAATCAGCCCCTGGACCTGACTCACCCTGTCTTCAAGCTCGGGATGCCGACCAAGAGCCTCCTTGAGCACGGCCAGTGCCTCCTCGACGTACGTCCGGGCCAGACTCAGATTGCGTCCCTGGCTGGCCAGCCGATAACCGTACATGTACGGCACCCTCGCCTGCGCGATGATCTGGTTGGCGGCCCTACGTTCCTCGGCCTTGGCCACGATGCCTTTCAAGTCCTGTATTTTTTCGAAAATACCCTCGTTGGGGAAATTCTGTTCCATGGAGTAACGTTCGACCTTGGCCAAATAGTCGGCGGCCTTGGAAACATCGCCGGACTTGAGCAGTTCGTCGACTTTAAGCATGCCGCGAATGGCGTTCATGCGCAGCTCCATGTTCGCTGCCTCTGCCTTCATGGCGGCATTGGCGCGGTCGTACTGGAGCATGATCATCTCCGTGACCAGTTCCTTGACCTGCGAACTCGTCCAGCTGACCACAAGGCCAGGCAAAAAGCCTCCTCCCAGGGCGGCGGTGGCTGCGGTCCCGACCGTCTGGGCGGCAAAGCCGAAACCCGTGCCCGTGGCGCTGGCTGCCGCTTCTTCGGCGTCGTTCAAGGCCAGAAGGGCTGGCACGTCAAAAGCCAGGACAAAGACACCATCGACAAAGGTGCCGATGACTCCGGGGTTCTTGACCAGGTAATCCTTGACCGCGGCCTTGGTGCCCTTTTCGGACAAGAGTTTCCGAGCCGCCCGTAGCTGTTCGGGAGAGAGTTGTTGCAGGGCCGTCTTAAGATCGTTGGCCAGATGCGCGGGAACCTTGCCTGTCGCGGTGATGGCATCCTCAACCCGGTTCAAAAGATCAAGAGCCCTGACGCCGGCATCGTCCAGGGCGTCACCGCTGTAGGCCACGAGCTTTTTCAGACCGTCGGGGCCGACATTGTGAAAAGCCCCCGAGGCGCTCTCATCCAGTGCGACGACGGCAAACTCCCGGAGTTTCTTGCTCCGGATCATATCCAGCAACTCCTCGCGGTTGGAACCGGCCAGCTTGCCGAGCCTGCCCGCAAACTCCTTGAGCCCGTCCCTGTTTCCCTTCCAGTACTCAAGCGCGGCGCGAATCTCCGCCCCGGCTCCCGCAGGGAGGGAATCGTACGTCAGACCGGCCTTGAGAAAGGACTTCATGACCGCCTTCATGCTGTCGTCCACCACGACCTGCTGTGCGATCTCGGCCTGTGTGGGCTGCTTCAATTCGTCGGCAAGAGACGCGCCGCCCCATGCAAAAACCAGAACGAGAAACAAAACGCCCGTCCGTTGCAATGCCATGATGTTCATTCGAGCCCCCACTGCGCCAGTTGTGATCCTGCCTCGGCGGCTTTGCGACGCAGCTGCCCCGCCTTTTCCGCATCCTGGGGCACCCACAGGCCGGATTCGTATTCATCAGCCAAAAGCGCCATGGCATCGGCATCACCCGCTGCCGCGGCGTCCTCGAGCAGGGCCACGGACCGGATCGGATCAGGCGATCCGCCAGCGCCAGCCTTGACCGCCAGGGCCAGGCTGACCTTCGCCTTGGGATCGCCGCCTTCTGCCTGATCACCAAGTTCCCTGATCATTTCGCCGAGATCTTTGGCCTCGCCTTTGCCATCGGCATTGGCATCGACAACGGAAGGCTCCTGGGCGACGGACGTCCCTGAAGCGGGCTGGTCGCCCGAGGGCAACCCTTCGTCCATGCGGCTGATCAGCTGTCCCAGAACATCACGCTGGGCCTCGCTGAGTTCAAGCTGTCCCTCGTCTGCCTGCCCCAGCCAGGAAGCAAGTTGCGCCCTGTCGGCGGAAATGAGGTCCAGCCCCTGTGCACGAAACTCCATGGCCATTCCCGCAGTGGACTCCGGGACCAGCTTCCAGGCCCACAAGGCCCGGACCGTCAGCCGCCCCTCGTCCCGAAGTCTGACCAGCTCCGGAGGCAGGGTGTCCACAGCCGGTTCCGAAGCATATGCAGGACAGGCGAGAAACAGGAAAAGCAGACACAGCAACAACCTCATAGTACCTCCAGAAGCGACATGCAAACCGCATTCATCCCAAATATTACAAAGACATCAGCCCGAATGCGCCGATTTCTCCAATGCCTTGACAACATCAGCACCTGCTTCAGCCTGATTACGCGGCACGGGAATGCGCACTTCGACGTAATTGCGGAAGAAATACAAGGACCTCCCAGCCACCATCATGTACGAATAGACCAGCAGAATGTGCGGCATGGGTTTTCTCTCCAGCTTCACCGAATCGAGCCTGCTGCCAAGCTTGCCCCAGGAATGCACGGAACCGTTCAGGTACACGCAGCGTTCGCCGACATACACCTCGCCCGTTCCCTTCAGATCCCGGCGGCGCGTCAGCCAGGGCAGGCCCACGGCCAGCAGCCAGAGCACGACCATGAAGCCCATGAGCCCGGCGAAGACCCAGACCGAGGCCTCGTCGCGCTTGACGGCCATGAGCCCGACGCCAACGACCACGGAGATGACGAAAATGACCAGCCACACGGCCCGCTTGCGTGACGCCTCCTCGCCGTAGTTCCACTCGGCGAAAGCCTTCCACTCGACGGGGTCGAAAATGAAATGCGCGAGAAAGCGGCCGCCCTCGACCATGTCCCGCAGCATGCGCGCCTGGGAGCCGAAGAGCCACAGGCCCACCAGGGCTCCGATGAGGAACAGCCCGCCCATGAGAATGGACGCGAAGCTCAGGCCGCTGCCCACGGTGCCGTGCACGAAGGGCCACAGGATCATGCCCGAGAAGAGCACGCCGAAGACCGCCGACCAGCGCACGCCGCGACCCGCGGAGCTGGCCTCCACGAGGCTCGCCGCGCGCCCGCCGGCGAAACCAAAGCCCACGGCCCCCACGCTGCCCAGAAGCATGACCAGCCAGTACGGCCGCACCGGGAAGGCCTTGTCCTCGGGGATGTCGACGGACTCGAATTCCCTGGCCGGGATAAAGCGGTATTCCATGTACCGCAGGCCCTTGTCGTCACGGAACTCGACATAGCGCTGGTTCTCGTCCAGTTCGGCGAACGGCGCCTCGGCGGGCCTGGAGAAGCGCACCGGAGCCGCCCCCGCGTCCAGGGCCGCGTCCAGGCCCGAAAAGACGTCCCGCCAGGCGGGGTCCTTGGCGGTAACGGTCCGACCGGCCGTGTTGCCGGCGATGAACTCCGTCAGCGGCAGGGGCTCCGAGAACGACTGGATGAGGGCCTTGCCCAGGGCCATGGCGCCGATCATGTGCTCCGGCGGGGCGTTCCGGCGTTCGTACAGGCGCCCCCAGTCGACCAGCTCGCCCCGGACCAGGACCGGTTCGGGATACCACCAGGCCATGGCGGCGGCGACGATGACACAGCTCGCGACAACGTATCTCCACAACAGGCTCATGTCAGTCCTCCGGTTTCCCGGGCTGCGCGCCCGGCAAAAAAGCTTCCGGCTTCAGCCCGCGAGGGGCTCGTCAGTAGTCGATCAGGTCGCAACGTCGCCATGTGCCCCCCCCGTCCTGGGACATGATCATCCCGTCCTCCAGCCCTGCGAAAAGAGTCCCGCCCGCCCCGGACGCCAGGGTGGTGACAACGCTCCCGGGAACGTGTCCGGACACGGTCACCAGGGCCGCGCCGCGTTCTTCGAGGACGTCAAGGCCTCCATCCACGCGCGCGCCGAGCCAGCGTCCGCCGCCGGCGTCCCGCAGCAGCCTGTAGGCGTCAGCAGGAATGGCCGGGACCTCGTCCGACTCCTCTGCCCCGGGGCGCAGGGCAAAGGTGCTCATCATGCGCCGGGTGAAGATGGTTCCCGAGGCGTCCACGGCCACCTCCCGCATGGCCTGGCCGAAGCGGTGCCTGCGCCACGTCCGGCCGTCATCGTCGGACAGGATAAGGTCCTGGGGCCCGAAAGCCATGGCCAGGCCGCCGGGCAGGAAGGCCAGGTCCCAGACGCCGTAGTCCCAGCCGTCCTCTCCGACCAGAGGCACCAGGGTCCACTCCCCGGACCCGCCACGCGCGAAAAGTCCCGACCCGTCGCCGGGGATGGCCAGGGGCGTTCCGTCGGGCGTCACACCCACGGCCATGACGCCTCCGTCGGGCAGGCCCTGTTTGTCCCGCGTCCATGTCGCGCCGTTGTCGGCGGACACGTACAGCCCTTCGCGCGGCGAGGCCGCGAAGAGGCGGCCTTCCCGGTCCAGGGCCAGACGGACGTCGCGGGCCGGACGCACGGGCAGCTCGACCTGGCTCCAGCTCGCGCCGTTGTCGGCCGTGGCCAGGAGTCCTAGCCCCACGAGGACGGCGAAGCCCTGGCCGTTTTCGGAAAATGCCATGTCGGCCACGTGCCCGACATGAGCGAAGGGCCTGGGCTTCCAGGACGCCCCGCCGTCGGAGGACACGCGCAGGCCTCCTTCCCACAGGCCGGCCCACAGGCTGCCGTCGTTGCCCACGGCCACGCCCTGCACGTTCCCGCCGGGCCCCGGCGCCCAGGTCTGGCCTCGGTCCGGGGAGAAAAGGACGCCGCGCTCCCGCGTGGCCACGAGAACCTGGCCGTCGGCACCAAAGGAAACTGCCTGGACCGAACAGTCCGCAGGCACGCCGTCGACGCGCTTCCAGGCCGTGGAACCCGGATCAAGGGACAGGAGCCCCGCACCGAAAAAGCCGGCGAAGGCCTGACCCCAGGGCGACGCCTCCAGGGTCAGAATCCATGGCCCGGGAAGGCCGTCCTGCCGGGGGGACCACTGACGCGAACCGTCGGCCAGGCTGAACGCGCTGTGGCCGAAGACTCCCGCCAGCCAGCCGCCCTCCCAGGGGATGGCGCCGACCACCGACGCCCCTTCGGGCAGGCCGCCCATGCCCCTTACGGGCATGCCCGCTTCCGCCTGGCGGGCCGCCTCTTCCTTGCGCTTCTCCAGGTCCTGCCACCGGGTGTAGACGCGCATGACGGCGCGCTTCTCTTCCAGAGTGGCATTGTCGCCGCGCGGCAGGTCCTGCATCTGCCGTTTCAGCTCCTCCTCTTCCGCAGCCATGGCGGCGTGACGCGCCGCGGCGTCCTGCATGGCCTGCAGGGACTCGCCGGTCATGCCCCGTGCGTCGAGGAAATAGAGCCCCCGGCCCCAGTAGCGCAGCATGGCCGCGGACCCGTCGCCGTTGAAGAAGATGCCGGAAAACGCCCCTTCCGTAGACTTCTGCCATGTGCCCTTGGAGAACGTGTACAGTCCCTCGGAGGTGGCCAGATACACGCGCCCCCCGGGAGCCAGCGAAACCCGGTTCACGAAGACCTCGGGCACCCCCTCGGCCTTTCTCCACCCCCCGCCGCCGCTGTCCGAAAGGTACAGCCCGCCCTTCTCCGTCGTCAGGACCAGGGTGCGGCCTCCCGGCAGGGCCAGCAGCTGCTGGATCTTCGGGATGTCGTCACGCGTCGGGGCGCCGGCCGACGCGTCGGCCAGGGCGCGGGCGTCCGTCCGGCCCAAGGCCAGCACGGACGCGAGAAGCACGAGAAAAACGCGAAAACCCTTGTTCATGGCATCCATCCACCTTGGTTGCATGATGACCGTCACCGGGCCTCCTCGGGCAGGGCCGTGACGTAGAGGTCGTACCCTCCCGCGCCGCCCGGCCGGTCCGAGGAAAACATGAGCACCCGCAGTTCCTTGAAGCTGCGCAGCCCCAGGGCCAGGACCGAAGGCCGAAACTCGTTGCCCGGTGTGTTCACGCCCACGCCGGGCGGCATGACCTCGCGCAGATTCCGCGGGGGCCCCCAGCCCTGCGGGGTCCGGCGGCAGACGTACAGGTCGAAGCCGCCCAGGCCGCCGGGCCGATTGGAGGCGAAGAAGAGCTCGTCGCCGTCCACGAAGGGGCACATGGTCTCGCCCGCCACGGGCAACTCGGCCACGGGCTCGATGAATTGCGCCTGGGACCTGTCGCCGAGCCAGCGGGCGAAGTCCGTGCCGCCGGCCCGGTTGCGGCAGCGGTACAGACGGTACTGCCCGGAACGGTTCGAGCAGAACAGCAATTCGCCTGCGGCAAAGTCGTACGTGGCGTAGGCGTCGTCGGCGTCGGGGCGGTTGCCGAAAAAGGGCCGCACCTTGCCCGCAGCGTCGACGAAATAGAGGTTGCGTCGGCCCTCATGGTTCGAGTCGAACATCCACACGCCCCCCGCGGGCAGTCTGCCGCCGCCGTCCGCGGGCAGGGGTTCCCTGGTCAGGCGATAGCTCTTGGTCTCGTAGGGAGCGAATGATTTCTCGTACATGCCCTGGGGCTCGGGGGCAAGGAAGAGGGGGGACGGGCCGCGTACGTCGCCGCCGGTCTCGGGGATGACGTCGAAGGGTCCGAGCCTGCGGGCCTGCACCACGGGTCTGGGCGGGTTCTTCTGCCGCCGCCCCGGGAAGGGGTCCTGCCTGAGGGCCAGGCGGCCCGCGTCGATGCGGAAGCGTTTGCCGCCGGAGGCGTCGTTGCTGGCGAAGGCGATGAAGGCGTCCATGGCCAGGGGCGGCGGCCCGGCCACGGCGTTGAAGTCGTCATGGGGGCCGTTCAGGCCCGTCAGGGCGATGACGCCCGGGTCCATGCGCACCGTGTCCGGCAGGTTGCCGTACAGGGCGTCCATGAGACAACCCGGCAGGAGCATCGCCACCATCAGCACGGCAAGGGTTCTCATGGCTGCACCCCCGATCCCGCCGCAAGGGTTTCCGAGGCGATCTCGAAGGCCCTCAGGGCGAAGCCCGAAGGCTTCCCGGCCTCGTTCGGGCAGGAGAAGACGTAGGGGTAGACGGCCACGCCCTCCCGCAGCCAGGAGATGGCGACGGACTGGGTCGCGTCGTCCGCCGAAAACCGTGTGAAGAGAGCCATATGAGCCTCCTGCGGCGCAGACCCGCCTTGAGAAACCGTGTCACGTTTCGATCTTCCTATCACCTTCTCCGATGGCATGCGCCGGCATGGGCATCGTTCCGCCATGCCCCGTCCGCGACGCCGCAAACCGGCATCTGCGCTCCATGCTACTTCTTCACACCCTGCCCCATGCGCTTGATTCCCAGGTACACCTCCAGCTTGCGGATGCGCTCGTCGGTCTGGGGGTCGGGCTTGAGCATGAGGCTGTCGCGGTACAGGGTCAGGGCGCCGGCGTAGTCGCCTCGCGCCTGCTTGCGGCGGGCCTCCTCCCACAGGCGCATGGCCTCGCCCTCCGGGTCCAGGGCCAGGCGCCGCAGCACGCCGCTTAACGACCGGAACAGGTCGATCTCGAGGGACGCGTGCCCCTCGGGCCAGAGCAGGCCCTGGTCCGAGGCGGCCGGACCCGCCAGGGGCTCGCCGGCCTGGGGCTGGGTCGTGCGCGTGACCTGGATGGCCAGCATGCGCACCGCGCCATGCCGGTCCGCGACCATGACCTCCAGAGGCTGGGGGCCGAACCTGAGCGGCAGCTCGATGCGCGCCGTCTCGCCCAGCAGGCTCCCCTTGTGCCACGGGCCGCCGGCGGCGCGGGCCGCCACCAGGCCCACGTCCGGCGGCACGGACACGTCCACGGCCACCACGCCCTTGGCGATGGCGGCGCCGTCGGCCGGGGCCAGCAGCTTGGCCTCGGGCAAGGACCGCTCCACGGTCAGCGCAAGGGACTGGGCCGCCTCGTTGCCCGAGGCGTCGTCCACCCGCACGTCGACGGTGTGCGGCCCGGGCTGCAGGAGCAGCGGCACCGTGGCCGCCCCCTTGGTCGCCGGCAGCTCGTGCCACAGGCCGCGGTCGATGGAGACCATGGGTGCCACGGGGCCGGCGTCGTCATCGGCATTCAGTTCGAGCATGGTGACCGTCGTCTTCAGCACTGCCCCCGACGCGGGCTGGGCCACGCGCAGGGTCGGCGGCGTGTCGTCGCCGGCGGCCGTGAGCATGAACAGGGCCTCGTTGTTGGCCGTGTCGGGGTCTTCGAGTGCCTTGTCCGGATCCGCGACCAGGGCCAGGTTGTTCAGCCCGCCGCGGATCTTCCAGGTCACGGAACCCGTAGCGGGCTGGTCCACGCCCACAGTCCCGACTACCGTGCGCCCGACCTCCTCGCGGCTGCCGCCGGGCAGGATGCGCTGCAGGGCCACGACCACGTTCGAGGCCACGGCCGCGCCGAAGTTGCGGATGGGGAAGTCGACGCGCATCTCGTCGCCGGCATTGGGCGCCTCGGGCCCGGCGATGGCCAGCTGCGACGAGGACAGGCTCAGGTCCGGGGCAGTCAGGGACACGCCGCTGACGGCCACGGCCTTGTCCAGGGCTTCGCCCGCCGACGCGGCCGCGGTCCAGACCGGGGTGGCGGTCAGGCGGAACTTGAAGCGGAAGTCGCTGTTGACGGCGTAATGGCCGCCACGCAGGTGGGTCGTGCGCAGGCCGACGCGGTTGTCGCCGGGCAGGCCCGAGCTGTCGAAGCGCAGGGCCCCGGGCGGGATGCGGAAGCTGAAGTTGCCCTCGGGCAGCATGTCCTTGAGGAATCCGAGGACCACGCCGTTCAGGAGGACCTCCACGTCGTGGGTCTTGTAGCTGTCGCGGCTGCCGCGCAGGGCGAAGCTCATTTCAAGCCACGCCTCGACAACGTTGGTCTCGCGCCAGCCCTTGCCGACCCGCAGGGCCGCGAACTCGCTGATCCCGTTGGGGCCGACGTCGGCATAGACGTGGTCGACCGTGCCGTCCCCGTCGCCGTCCGTGCCGACCCATTCGATGCCGTCGGCCATCAGTACCCAACGGTCGGGGTGACCCTTGCCCGTCATGTCCGAAGCCTGGGCCGCGGACCAGTCCAGGCTGCCCGGGTCCACGGCCCGGGCCTTGTCCGCGCCGACCAGGACGGCCTTCTCCATGTCTGCAGCCCCAGCGCCGTGCGGGTCCACGCCCGGCATCAGCAGGACGCGGTGCATGGACTCGCCCGGGGCGAGCTGCACCTCGAAGGGGTAGTCGAAGCGTTTCTCGAGGCCGAAGGCCTGGATCATCGTCTTCACCCCCCTGAAACCCTTGTGATAACGGGGCGTGACGATGAAATCCATGATCGCGCCGCGCGGGAAGAGGCCGTGGCGCACGGTGGGCGAGAGGACCACGGCGTGGGCGTCGGCCGGGGTCACGGACAGGTCGGTGATGGCGTCGCCGAGGTTCGTCAGGCGCAGGACGCGCCCCATGTTCCCGGCCGACGGGCCGATGTCGGTCCACTGCAGCTCCACGTGGGGCAGGCGGACGTTGACGAGGATCTCGCTCTCGTCGGACAGGCCCGTATCCGAAACAATGCGGATGGGGATGCGGTGCTCGGCGGTGTTCACGTTCTGGGCGCTGATGGCGAACTGGAACTCCCGCTCCTCGCCTGGGGCCAGGGCGAAGGGCTTGTCCTCGGACCCCGTGCCCACGAAGCTGGCCAGCATGGCCGGATCGGCCGGCTGGCCGCTCTCCAGGCGGACCATGAGGGGGGATTCGCCGTTGTTGCGCACGCTGACGCCGACGCGCTGGTCGTAGTCGCGCTGGACGTTGGCGGCGTAGCTCGGACGGCCGAAGGCCAGCCCCTTGACCCGCTTCACGGTGCGCACCGGGCCGGGCACGCTCCCGCCCAGAGGCTGGAACTCGTAGGTCACCCCGATCTCCAGGCCGGGCAGGCGGACCACCCTGCGTTTGGCGGATTCGCCCGTGACCTCCTTCCAGTCACCCCCGCCCTGGGGGCGGAAGCGGACCGTGGCCGGGCCGAATTTCGGCGCCTGCCAGGTGACCGCGACGTGCTCGCCCGTGAAGGTCGTGCCGTCGGGCGGGTTGAGCTCAAAGTATTCGGACACGTTGAAGGCGCGCTCCAGACCGGCCTTGGTCCCGGCGTCGTCCACGGCCGACACGGACAGCACATGCCTGCCCGCGGCCATGGCCGGCCAGTTCAGCGCGGCCTCGAAGGGCGCCTGGAAGTCCGAGCCCACGGCCTTGCCGTCGAGGACGAAGTCCACCCTGCGGATGTTCGTACCATCGAAGCTGACGACCTGGGCCAGGGGCGTGACGGGCGCGTCCACGGCCTGGTCCTCGGACAGGTTGTTCATGGTCACGAGGATGCCGGCCCGGTCCTGCTGGCCCACGGCCTGGACCCAGAAGGACTGGCGGGATTTCTGACCGTCCAGGCCGGTGCACACGGCCTGGGCCCTGTAGACGCCCTGGGCGGGGAACTCGCCCTTGGCAGGCGTGCCGCCGGGCAGGCGGACCATGATCTTGCCGTCGCCGGCGAGGTCCACCGTGCACTCCCCGGGCTGGTCGGCGTAGTCGAGGCGATCCCGGCGCAGGGCGACCCGCCTGGGCTGGGCCGGGTCGGTCTCGGCCGAGACCCTGTCCGCCGCGATGCCCCGCCCTGCGGTGTCGACCATGACGAAGCCGGGTTCGAGGCTTGCGGCGTTGTCGCCCCACTCGCTCAGTTCGATGCGCAGCGTCGTCGGCGCGGGCACGGACAGGGCTTCCTTGAAGCGTGTCGGGGCGTACAGCCCGACCTCCTTCAGGAACTGGCCGCCGCCATGGTCGTAAATCCGGATCAGCGTTTCCAGGGGTGCGGCGACGCTGACGGTGACCTCACCCGCCCGGGGCATCTCGAAGAGGAAGCGGTCCCGGTCCCGGATCTGGTCGATGCTGAAGGACTGGGCCTCCCCGTCCTTCAAGGGGCGCGGCGGGTCCTCGTTCAGGGGCGTGGTCTCGGCCGGCTCGGCGCGGTCGAGATTGACCGTGAGGGCGTAGGGCAAGGCCGAGGCGGCGTTGTCGCCCCACTCCCCGAGCATGACGTGATACTTCCCGGCCTGCACGGGCTGGGACAGGGCCGCAGCGTGTCCTGCATACACGCCCTGCTCGACGAGAAGCGCTCCGGCCGCGTCGAGGATGCGCAGGTGGGTTTCCATGGGCGACTGCGCGTCCACGCGCAGATTGCCGGGAAAACCGACGTCCACGGCGAAGACGTCGTGATCGCCCATGGGCAGGTAGCTGCCGTGGACGGTCTCGCCGGGTGCCAGGGGCAGCGCCCCGGCCAGATCGTCGTTGCGGCTGGCGAAATCGAGCGTGTCCGCCGGTTCGAGCCAGGCGGACAGGGCGTAGGCCTCGGCGGACCAGGCGTTGTCCCCCCATTCGCGCACGGCGGCGAAGAACGTGCCCGGGCCCTGGACGTACCACTCCAGCGCGCCAGGGTTTCCGGCGTAGCTGCCGACCTCCGCGAGCATGGCCCCGTCGGGTCCGAAAAGCTGCATGTGCCGCTCCATGCTCCCGGCGTTCCGCAGGTGCAGTCGGCCGGCCCCGGGCACGGCGATGCGGTAGACGTCCTGGTCCCCGACGGGCAGCAGCGTGGAGCCGACCATGGAGCCGGGCTTCAATTCGCGCACGGCCTTCATGTCCTGGGCGGGCGCGGGGTCGTCCACGCCGTCGTCGGGCAGCACGTCCACCAGCAATCTGTAGGGGACCTGCGACTCGCCGTTCATCCCCCACTCCCGTACCTCGATGAAGTGCCTGCCCGGCCGGACCTGCACCGTCAGGTCGAGGGGCGTACCGGCGTACGTGCCGACCTCGCCGAGCTGCGCGCCTGCGGCGTCGCGGATCAGGACATGGCGCTCCATGGGGTGCCCCTGGTCGTGGACGCGCAGGAAGCCGGGCCGCTCGATGTCCAAGCGGTACACGTCCCGGTCCCCCCGGGGCCAGATGCAGCCGGCGGGCATCTCGCCCGGTCGCAGGGCGGAGGCTGCCTCGTCGCTGTCGTTGGGCTCCAGGGGATCCGCGCCATCGTCGGGTGCGGCCGGCATGGTCAGGGCCGCGGGCTGGGCGGACGTCGACTGCCGGCGCAGGGCGATGCGGTTGTCCCCGGCTCGGCCCACGCAGGTCACGGAGACGATGCGGTCGCAACCCGGGTCCTCGCACACCCGGCCGGAAGCGATGACCTTGGTCGGCGGCGAGTCGCTGCCGACCTCATGCGCGGACGAGGCCAGGAAGCCGTTGGCCTGGCACCAGGCGTCCGCGGCGGGCTTGCCGCAGTCGCTGGCCCAGTCGCGGCAGAGATCCAGGGCCACGCCGTCGACCTTCGGGTCGGCCACGGTCTGTCCGCCCGCGACCTGAATTTCCCGGCGCACGGGGTCGAAGCCCGGCGCGCCGGCCTCAAGGACGTAGCGGCCCGGGGCCAGGTCCGTGGCTCGCAACCAGCCGTCCCAGTCGCTGACCATGTCCACAGGGCCGGCCAGGGACGCATTGACGGCCACCGGAGCCAGACGCGCCCGGGCACCGGCCACGGGCTGGTCCAGTCCGTCGACCACGACCCGGGCGACCCAGACCGTCGCCAGCGACGGCGCAAGGGTCAGCGACATTGGCTGGCGGGCCCCGGCCGGGATGTCCACCTTGCGGGCCAGCCGGTCGAAGCCCGGGTGCGCCACGACAAGATCGTGACTCCCCGCCGCCAGCCCGTCGAAGACGGCCACGCCGTCAGGGCCGGTGGTCGCGTGGCGGCCGCCGAGGACCACGGTCACGCCCGGCAGGGTCTCGCCCCCCGCTTTCATGACCTGCACGACCTGCGGGCCGGCGGCCGATGCCACGGATGCGACGGCCAGGACCACGAGGAGAACCAAAAGCGCCGGCAGAACAGGTGTCGCCGTCATGCGTCTGGCGTTCAAACCGAGTTTCGTGTCGTGACGGTTCATGGCTTCTTCTCCTCGGAGGCGGAGATGATCGGAGGCAGGGCCACCGGCGCGTCGATGACCGGACGGTTGGTGCAGTACCAGTCGCTCTGCTGATGGCGCGAGGTCAGGTAGCCCTTGTTGCCGGGCCTGAGCTTCTTCATCAGGTCGCGCAGGGACTGCATGTCGGCGCCGCTGAAGAAGTCGTTGATCTTCCGCAGGGCCTCGCGCGGCGAGACCCCGGCCTTGAGCAGGCGCTGGAACAGCTTGGCCTTCATCCAGGACTCCTGTTCGGCGCTCTTGAGCTCCAGATCGGCCTCGGCCAGCTCGCCCTGGGCCCAGGACTCGACGATGCGCGACGGAGCCAGGACGATGTACTTGATGCCGTTGTAGGTGCCGACGACGATGCCCTTCCCGGTCTCCCACGACTGTTCAAGGACTTCCTTGCCGTAGTCCGTCAGGCCGTACTCGATCCGGTCAACGACCAGAGTGGGTATGGTGACGTCCTTGCCCTCACCGCGCAGGCGTTGTGCTTCGGCCTCGAGCCGGCCGGCGTCGCCGCTGAGCATGGCCTGCCCGACCAGGCGCCTGGCCTCGTCGGCGGACATGCCGGCCTTGCGCAGCTGGATCTCCCACTGGGTGAAGTAGCTGACGACGTTCATCTTGTTGGCCTGATGAATGGTCTTGTTCATTTCCCAGTAGGTATTGGCGCTCTCATCGACTTTCTTGGCGGCGCCGATGAGTCCCAGGGTCAGGGTGGTGTCGACCAGCGTCTCGGCCGCCTCCTTGCCGCTGATTTCCCCGGCGATGTATTTCTCGATGGTCTCGCAGGCATTGCCGATATCGGCGATGGTCATGATGGTGCCGACGGTGTTGATGACCTTGGCTTTGGTGCCGGGTACATCAGGGCCGCCCGGCTTGGAGGGCGCGTCGGGAGTCCCGGGCTTGACCGGCTTCGTCGGGGCATCCGGAGTCCCGGGCTTCGTCGGAGCGTCCGGAGTTCCGGGCTTCGTCGGAGCGTCCGGAGTCCCGGGCTTCGTCGGAGCGTCCGGAGTTCCGGGCTTCGTCGGAGCGTCCGGAGTTCCCGGCTTCGTCGGCGCGTCCGGAGTTCCCGGCTTCGTCGGTGCGTCCGGGGTCCCCGGCTTCGTCGGCGCGTCCGGAGTTCCCGGCTTCGTCGGTGCGTCCGGAGTTCCCGGCTTCGTCGGTGCGTCCGGAGTCCCGGGCTTCGTCGGAGCATCCGGAGTCCCGGGCTTCGTCGGTGCGTCCGGAGTCCCGGGCTTCGTCGGAGCGTCCGGAGTTCCGGGCTTCGTCGGAGCGTCCGGAGTTCCGGGCTTGGCAGGGGTGTCATGGCCGCCCGCAGGCTGTTTGGCCTGGAAATCCTTGGCCGTCGTTTCGACCGTGCGCTTGAGTCCCTTGTCGAACCCCTCGGGGTCGAGCCCGCCGGATTTGGTGTACGCCTCCTTGGCCTTCCTGACGTACTGCTCGCGCATCTCCGGGCTCATGTGCTTGATCTGTTGGGCGATCTGCTTCTGCGCGGCGGCCGCCTTCGAGGGGTCCTTGGCGGCCAGCCGGGAGAGGGTCTCGGCGTAGTCCTTGACGCCGCGGTTGACGGCCAGGGTGCCGACATCGCCGATGACGTCCGCCCCGGCCTTGGATGCGGTCCCACGGCCCTGGCCGATCATGGCCCCGGCCTCGGTCAGGCTGTCGTTGGGCTTGGGCCTGCCCTGGGGCAACCCGTTCTGCTTGGTGATGATGTCGGTGACCTTGTCGATGCGGTCGATATACTTGCTGGCCTGGGAGCGCAGCAGCTGGGCCTCGGCGTCGAGCTTGCTGGCCCCGGCCGGGTTGGATTTGCGGATGGCCGCGGCATCGGCCTCCAGCTTGGCGGCCGCGTCGATCTTGTGGTTGGCGAGATTCTGCATCTCGGTCACGTAGGCGCCCGTGTCTGCGATATCGAGTTCGGGTATCCCCTTCCCGCCCGTGGGGCGCATCTGCGCCTCGACCTTGGCGGCCTTGGGGTTCTCGTAGGCCGTGCCGCCGCGCTTGTTGATGCCCTCGTTGATCTTGGTGAACTCGTCCGCAGTGGTGTGGTCCGGATGGGGCATGAAGTCCGTGTCGGTGTTGATCTTGCCGTCGGGCGGGTCCACGCCGCTGTTCTTGAGGTATTCCCGAACCTTGTCCTGATAGGCCTTTTCCGTCTTCACGATCTGGGCTTCGGTGATGTCGGGCGCCCCGGGCTTCTTCTCGACGATGATATCGGTATCGGTGCCGGGGTTGAAAGTGTCCGAGGAGCCCGGCTTGGGCGCCTGGGTCTTGGCCACGAGACCGGACTGGGCCGCGGCGTCCTTGACGAAGCCCTTGTTGACCATCTCGAAGAAATTCTGGTTGACCTGATAGACCTCCGGCGGAATCCTGCCCTGCATGGCCATCAGGTTGAGGTCTTTGTTGTGCATGAAGACCAGGGCTTCCTGGCGGGGCGTGGCCTTGAACTGCGCCACCGCATAGGCGGCCTCGACCACTTCGGAATCGACGAAGGCTCTCGACGGCGTCGCCGACGTGAGCAGAAGCAGGCCCACAAGCACGAAACCCAGGACTCTCACTGCACTCATCATGCCCCTCATGTCCGCACCCCCATGTTGCCAGACGCCGACGTCGCGACGCCGAAAGAGGAACCAGGAACCCCTCATGCCTCTCAAGACATGGAAAAAACGCCCCCAACGCATCCCGGCGGGAACCGGGGCCCGCCGCCTCTACGGAGAAAACGACTGCGCCCGCTCCACCAGCCGGGACAGCATGTCCAACTCGTCGTCGCCGACGGCCAGGTCCGGGGTCAGGCCCGTACCCGTGCAGGTGCCGCCGCCCGGGAACAGAACCTCCTTGTTCGTGTAGCGCAGCACGGAGCCGTCCGAGAGCCGGGCGTCCGTCTGGGACGCGCATTTGCCGTAGGTGGTCTGGCCCACGAGCAGGGCCCGCTCGTGCCGACGCAGGACGCCGGCAAAGATTTCCGCCGCGCTGGCCGTCTCCGGCCCGACCAGCAGGGTCAGCGGCATGGAGTACTTGTCCCCTTGGGAAGCGTGGATCTCCATGGCGTACCCGTCACGGCCGCGAATGGTGCCCAACAGCGTCCCGGGGGGAAGAAAAAGCCCGGCCAGGTCGAAGGCTTCGTACAGATCGCCGCCGGGGGCGTCGCGCAGGTCGATGATGACCCTGGCCGTGTTATCGACGGATGCCGAACCGGACACGAATTCCAGGGTGGCGCGCAGGGCCGGGCGGGTCAGGCCGCCAACAAACTCACGGATGCGCACCACGCGCTGCGAGCCGGGGGGGATCAGCTCCACGTCCAGGGGCGAGAAGATCTGTCGGCGGACCGTGAAACTCATCCTTTGTCCTCCGGGGGGAGCAACGTCGAGCTTGACCACGGACCCTTCCTCACCCCTGAGCAGCGAGGCAATGGCTTCCGCATCAAGTCCAGCCACGGGCCGGCCATCGATGTCCAGCAGGCGGGAGCGGTCCGGCACCCCGGCCTGCTCCGCCCCGCCGCCCCTGTAGACATGCAGGACCGGCGCCTCTGCGCGCATGGCCAGGCCGGCGCCGATGCCGACCCACGAATTCCCCCCGGCCAGGGGACCGCGATACTCCCCGGCCGGAAAAATCCGCGCGTACGGGTCAATATCCTGAAGCTTGCCCGACAGGTCCTCGTCCGACAGGGCGGCCAGGACCGCCTCGTCAGGCGGGTTCAACAGATGGCGGCGCAGGATGTCCCGGATGGCCTCCAAGGGGGCCGCATGCAGGCACTGCGCCGCCATGAGCGCGGCCAGGAAAAGGGCCGCGGCCAGGGTTTTTCTCACTGGGCCAGCTCCATCTGCATCTTCATGAGCAGATCGTATTCCTTGCGCAGGGAGTCGCGCTGCTTTTCGAGCTGTTTGCGACGCAGGTCCATGTCCGCATCGCCAAGCCCGCTGCCTTCAAGATCATCCAGGGACGACGCTTGCTTGTTCATTTTCCCTTTCAGGTCGGTGACCCGCTTCTGCAGGTCGGCCACGCGCTGCTTGTCAGCCCCTTCCTTGGCGGCGAGACTTTTGGTTTTCTTGTCCAGGGCCGCGATCTCCGTCTGCATTGCCTTCACCCGGGCCTGGTCCTTGTCGAGCTGGGCCTGGGCAGCCGATTTCTGGGCTTCAAGCTGACCTTTTTCGGCGTCAAGCTGGCTCTGGGTAGCCCGCAGGTCTGCAAGCCGGGCCTCGCGCTCGGCCACGCGGTCCTTGTAGCCGCCGCTGCCAAGGCCGGCCACGCCGCCGAAAAAGCCCCCCGTGCGCGGATCGTGCTGACCCGCGCAACCAGCCAGAAGCATCGCCGCTAACAGCATCGGTAAGAAAATCATTTTCCTCATACGGATAGCCTCTGATCGATCTGGGCCAGCTGAGTGCTTCCCTCCCGCAGCTTGTCCAGGTTCTTCTGCAAGGTCTTCACTTCCTTTTCCAGACGCACGATGTACTGGTCGCCCGCCGGACGGGTCTTCTTCTCGTCGGCCAGGATTGCGGTCTGGACTTCAAGCTCCTTGGCCAGGGTGTTCTCGAGCTTCTTGCTGGCATCGATCTTTTTCTGCAGTTCGTCGCTCTTTGCCGCCAGGACTTTCTTGTCCACGGCGCCCTTGTCGTACTGGGCGCGCAGGGTTTTGGACTGCTTTTCCAACGTGGTCACATCCTTGGAAAGCTTCGCGTTATAGGCAATGGCAGTTTTATTGAATTCCTGGGTGCTGGCTATCTCGGCATCGAGGAAATCCTCCGTGCTGGCGTAGGCCTGCTTGCGTTTGGCAATCTCGTTACCGGCCAGAAAACCCAGGCCCGCCCCGGCCGCGGCACCGATGGCCGCACCGCGTCCACCGCCAACGGCATAGCCGAGCAAACCGCCCAGCACCGCGCCCACGCCTGTCCCTTCGGCCTGCGTGCGGTTCTTGTCGGACATGGTCGCGCATCCAGGCAGCAGAGCGAAGACCAGAAGCACCACAACGAGCACCTTCGCTATTTTTTTCATCACGTCATCCTCCTGAAACTGTTTGTTTTATGAATCTGAAAATTCGGCAAATCCCTTGCGATACTCTTCCAGCCACAGATCGGTGTCGGCCCGTCGCTGGTCTGCGAAGCTCTCGGCATGACCTTTGAGCAGCGTCATGACCAAACGTTCGCGCTTGGTCATTTCCCTGGCCTCAAGCTCCGTGAAGGCGAAATCGATATACGCTTTCTCGTATTCGCCAAGGGTACCGATCTTGTCCTTGTAACCTGTCATCTGCTCCCCAAGCGCCGTTTCCAACTCGCCAATGGATTTCTCCACCGCCGCAACCTGCTCCTGATAGCGCGAGGATGTCTCGGCCAGCTCCTTGGCCAGGGCCAGGGTGTCCGTCAGCCGCGCCAGACGGGAAAGATACACGGACAGGTTGACCCCGTTGCGGGCCGCGTCCTGGGCCAGGCTGCGCGCGCTCTCGCGCTGGGCCAGTTCCAGACGCTCGCGGGCCTTCTCCAGGGTGGACTGTACCGCGCCAAGCGGCTCGCGCAGCCCCGGATTTTCCTTGATCAGTCGCTCGATGATGGGATCGGCGGAACCGATCTGCACCGAAGCCTGGCTGACAAGGTTATCGAGGGTACGCCCCACGGGCATGGTCTTGCGCAGATCGGCCTTGTAGGCCTCGTATTCCTTCTCGATCTCACCGCGCTGGGCCGTGTTGACCACGACGTTGGCACCGATGGCCAGGCGCGCGCCGGTGTTGAAGGACCGGCGCTCCTCGACCTTCTTAGCGTCCGGGTCCCAGCCGTAGACGTCGAGCTCGGCCCGAAGGGAGCTGCGCAGGTCGTTGGGAGGCGTGGACACGCTGCCGCCGCGCACGGCCGCGCCGCCGGGCTTGCCTTGCCAGATCTCGGGCCGGAACAGACCGGCCGTCATCTCCTGGGCGTTGCCGAAAAGGTCGTGGAACCCGTTCGCGTCCGGGTTGCGCAGGCCTACCGGGCGCAGCTGGTGCTTGGCGTTGCCCAGGTTCCAGGAGTACTCGGCGGCCTTGGCGGCCGGGAACGGCAGGCGATCGTCGAAGGTGCCGGCCTCCATGGCGGCCAGGCCGCCCCGGGCGCAGTATTCCCATTCGTCCTCGGCGGCCAGGCGCACGAAGCCGGGGACCCCGTCCACCCTGGGCATGCCCTCCACGCGCTCGGGGTGGGCCGGGTCGAAGAGCCACTGGTTGTAGCGGCGGATGAACTCCTGGACATCGCCGTAGGCCACGTAGGTCAAGGGTTTCATGAGGGCGTCGCGCAGGGCCCGCCCCTCGAGGGTCGGCAGTTTCTGGTCCTCGGGGT